>JAGLSM010000256.1 GCA_023135745.1 Spirochaetota bacterium
GGCTCAGGTTGGAGGTATCGGAATAGCTCCCGGAGGAAATATCAATTTCTCCACAGGTTACGCGATTTTTGAAGCTACACACGGAACAGCGCCTAAATATGCCGGACTGGATGTCGTTAATCCGGGATCCATTATCCTATCAGGAGAAATGATGTTCCGTTATATGGGCTGGAATGAAGCTGCCGACCTTATTATTAAAGGAATCTCCGGCGCGATTAAATCAAAACGTGTAACCTATGATTTTCATAGACTGATGGACGGAGCTGTTAAATTAAAATGCAGCGAATTCGGAGATGAAATAATCAAAAACATGGATTAATCCATCGTCGGTAAAAAAATCGGGAGTGATAATATGAATGATAAAAGAACATCCTACGTTTCCCCATTTTCAAAAAGATACGCTTCTGATAAAATGCAGTATCTGTTTTCAGAAGAATTTAAATTCCGCACATGGAGACAGCTCTGGATATACCTTGCTGAATCTGAAAAAGACCTTGGGCTTTCGATTACTGATAAACAAATAGAAGAATTAAAAAAATTCAAAGATGATATTAATTATGAAGTTGCTGAAAAAAAAGAACAGGAAATCAGACATGATGTAATGAGCCATGTCCATGCCTTCGCAGAACAGGCACCTGACGGCGGAAAAATAATTCACCTCGGAGCAACATCATGTTTTATAGGAGATAATACTGACCTTATAATAATGAAAGATGCCCTTCATCTGGTTCAGACAAGACTCCTGAAGGTTATAAAAAACCTGAGTGATTTTGCAAATGAATATAAAGAATTACCTACATTGGGATTTACTCATTATCAGCCTGCACAGCTGACCACAGTCGGAAAAAGAGCAACTCTTTGGTTATATGACTTTTTTAGCGATTTTAATGATATTACAAGCAGAATTGATAATCTCCAGGCGCGCGGCGTTAAAGGGACTACCGGGACTCAGGCAAGCTTTGTACACCTTTTCAATAATGATCAGGAAAAGGTAAAAAAACTGGATCAGACTGTCTGTGAAAAAATGGGCTTTAAATCCGCCTATCCTGTTACAGGTCAGACTTACCCCAGAAAACTCGATATGCAGATACTGCAGGTCATCGCGGGAATTGCCCAGTCTGCTCATAGATTTGCAACAGATATACGCCTATTATCAAACCTTAAGGAAATTGAAGAACCTTTTGGAAAAAAACAGATAGGCTCCTCCGCGATGGCGTATAAAAGAAATCCTATGCGATCTGAAAGAATTTGCTCACTGAGCCGTCTGGTTCTCTCTCTTTCAGAAAACCCTTCTTATACAGCAGCTACACAATGGATGGAAAGAACACTTGACGATTCAGCCAATAAGAGAATAAGCATAGCTGAATCATTTCTTGCCATTGATTCAATACTCATCCTGCTTGATAATGTAACAAACGGTCTAATAGTCAATAAAGGCATGATACAGCGCAGGATAAACGAAGAACTTCCCTTTATGATAACTGAAAACCTGCTTATGGAAGGAACTAACAAGGGACACAGCCGTCAGGACCTGCATGAAATAATACGGGAACATTCCCATAAGGCAGGCGCCGAAGTAAAATCGGGAGGTTCAAACAGACTTATTGAAATGCTTGCACAGGATAAGGATTTTCCGCTAAATGAAAAAGAAATAAATCAAATAATCAAAAAAGGCAATTTCACAGGCAGAGCCGCGTCACAGGTGGAGGATTTTCTCAAAACAGATATTTATCCGCTTTTTGAAAAGTTTAATAATCTTTCACTGGACGAAGCCGATGTTAAAATTTAGTGCTTCGACAAGCTCAGCAACCGTGGTATCGACTACGCTCACCATACTTCGGTTGTATGATGGTGTCAGCTTGTCGATGGGTTGGTGAGCGTAGCCCGAATGGGTTGGTGAGCGTAGTCGAACCATTACGATTTATCTTTTTCCTTAAAAACGACATTTTGAACCATTATAAAATTAAAAACAGCAGCAAAAACAGCACCTGACATTTTAGCAAAAATATAATGATCTATCGGCCTGAAGAATGCGAATGCGGCAATTAAAAGATTAAGCACTCCGACATTTATAAGCAATCCGCCGGCAGCAGTCAGGTTATAGTGAAAAAAACCTTTCCAATACTCCCTAATCGTCTCTTTACGTCTGTCACGCCATACCCAATGGTGATAGAACATATAATTTACAAGAACAGCAATTTCAAAGCTGAAAATTGGCGCAGCCAGCCGTAAATAAGCTTTGTCCCTGATTAAGATAGTTTGAACCCAGAATAAACTTGAATCAATTGAAAAGCCTATAGCTCCTACAATGGAAAATTTAAAAATCCTTATAAAGAGTTGATTTTTGAAGAGCTTTTTTAAAAAAATCATTTAGAAAACCTTTCAGCATAACATAAAATTAATCTGCCTGAATTTTATGATGTATCTTGTTTAAAAATAATCCGACTATAAATAGCGATCCTTTTAAAAAATGAATAATAATAATCGAAAAAACAACAAGCGGATTAATGTACAACCTAAGTCTGAATCCTGAAGATAGAAGAAGAGAGATAATGTACCCGCATAGATACCAAAAATATATCTCCGCGAAAAATCCCGAAAATACACTCAAAATTGTTCCAAAAAGAAGTACTATAAGGAAAAAACTGGCAAAAAAGTCTGATATATGGAAAAAAGACTCAGGATATTTGTTTATAAAAAAGCCTCTTGATGAAGCTGTGCTTCTAATATCTTTCAGGTAATTAAAAAAGAATTCAGGATAATATCTGTCTGCTCTTATATCAGGTGAATATAAAATTTTATATCCCTCATCTGCCAGTTTTTTACAGAAAAATTCAGATTCCCCAAGAAAATGTTTTTTATCATCTATCCCGTTTACTTTTTTAAAAACACTCTTTTTTATAAAAAAATTCTGTAAAAGAGCATCTGAAATAAAACGCTGTCTACGCATTTTAAAACGGTAATTCTTGAACCCGCTTACAAAAAAATTGCGGTTTACAAGACCGGTTAATCTCTGGAGAAAAGAGTTTTTACTCGAAATATCAAGAGGCCCTGAAAGAATATTTATATCCGGATATGTAAAATATGATGCCGCTTTTGAAAGCCAATCGGTATTCACAATTACATTTTGATCTATGAATGCCAGTATTGAGCCTTTTGCTCTTGATGCGCCAATATTTTTTTTTACTGAAATATTCGCTTTCCCTGAAGCAATTACAGCAGCTCCGGGAATTTTAAAGTTGCTTTCATCAGAGACTATTAATACTTCGTAGTCACTGTAATCCTGATCCAGACACTTATCAGCAATTTCCTGTAATAATTTGGAATAGCCTGAAACAGGTATTATAATTGAAATTTTTTGATTATTATGCTTTTTTGGAAGAAATTCCCAGTCATAGTATTTAAGTATTTTTTTCCTGTAAAAAACAGCCATAGTGTCCACAAAGGCGTGCCATAGGGACCGTATCCCAATTGTTCCAAAATGAGTGTGCCCCTTTATTTCCAGAGGAGCTTCGATGATTTTGCCGCCTTGGTCGAGAATATTAACAAGTAGTTCCAGATCAAACGCGAACCTTTTTACCAGCAGTTTGGGAAGCGTCCGAACAAGTATCTCACGTTTAAAAACTTTCATTCCGCTCTGCGTATCCCTGACTTTAAGACCAAAAAATATCCTGTTAAACCAGTAATA
>JAGLSM010000257.1 GCA_023135745.1 Spirochaetota bacterium
AGTACCTCAGCCGGACGGGCATCAGATCTGTCAATTTTATTGATAATAAGGATTATCGGAAGATTCCCCTGTAGAGCCTTCATCAAAACAAATCTGGTCTGCGGAAGAGGACCTTCCGCGGCATCAACGAGAAGAATAGCCCCATCAACCATTGATAAAGCCCTTTCAACCTCCCCGCCAAAATCAGCATGGCCCGGCGTATCGATTATATTTATTTTAACATCGTTCCACACTATCGAACAGTTCTTGGCGGCAATTGTAATACCACGTTCCTTTTCAAGATCCATCGAGTCCATGAGACGTTCATCTACTTCCTGATTTTGACGAAATACTCCGCTTTGCTTAAGCATTTCATCAACGAGAGTTGTCTTGCCGTGATCAACATGGGCTATAATCGCGATATTACGTATTTTTTCATTGTGTTTGTATTTATTCATTACTATTCCTTAAAAGCCGGATCTTTTTATACCTTCCCATTTTAAAATGTAGGGATATGTTTCTGCTAAGTTATCATTCAGTTATTATTTGACAAAGCATGTGGGTATAACCGTACTTATTTATAAGAGAAAGATACTAAAAAAAACTAATAAGGGCGTCTCTAATGAACTTAATTCAAATATGGTTGGAACATGATCAATTATTAACATTTCTTAATATTGGCCGGTTCGACTCCGCTCACCGACCGGTAGCCTGTCACCCTAAACGAGACAACTCGCTCCCTGAGCAGCAACCTGTTCCCTGAGCGGAGCCGAAGGGAATATTTAAAAGATCTTTACAGGACTCTTTCCTGAAAAGCTTATTATACCCGCAATAGCGCGGGCACACGCGTCTATAGACCTTTTTTGATAGTTAAATGCGGCAATGTAGGCAAACCGGCCTCCGACCCCGGATGCGAAGTAGGGATCTTTAAGGGCAGCAAAAACTATCCTTTTTTTTCTGTATTTTGACAAATACCGCGCAATAAGAGCTTCCCGTCTTGATTTTCCGGCAAATATGACTAAATCATAGCTCTCAGCCTTTTTATAAATATTTACCGCATTTTTAAAACTCGGAATTTTCGGTGAAAGAATTGTTTTGATCTCGGCTGCCTGCCGCTTTTTTTTAAGATATAATTGAGACTGTTTGAGAAAATATGGATTTGATGATATTAAAAGAATTTTTTCTGCTGCCTTTAACGGAAATATTTTACCCGGATCCTTTACAAGGGTAACCGATTGTTCAGCAATGCCGGCAACAAGCTTTTTGATTTTTTTTGATGTAAAAATTTTCAAAGCTTTGCTATCTGAAATTGTTTTATTTTTAAATAAACCAAAACCATACTTTACATTTAAAATTCTTCTAACAGCACGGTCAATAGCTCTTATACGGATTTTCCCGCTTAAAGCCATTTTATGAACTGAAGAAATAAGCCGGTCTATTCTTTTTAATGGAAGCGATACACATAATAAATCACAACCCGCGTTAACTGCTCTTTTAACTATATTTTTATAAGAATAATTTTTTGATAGAGCCTTCATCGAAATTTCATCGGTTATTACAAGACCTGTGTAGCGCATATACTTCCTGATAAGCCCCGTAATGAATTTTTTTGAAAGGGTTGCGGGATGTTTTGAAATCTTTTTAAACATTATATGAGCTGTCATTATACCGGGGACCTGATATGCCGAAAACGCGTTAAAAACCCTGAAGTCATTATCTATTAGTTTATCCCAGCTTATATTCACATAAGGCAGAGTCAGATGACTGTCCTGTGATGTTCTTCCATGACCGGGAAAATGTTTCGCGAAGGCAATTATCCCGGAATCTTTCAGCCCCTTCATATAGGCTCTTGCAAAATTAATTACTGTATCCGGATCATCAGAAAATGACCGGACACCGATTATGGGATTTTTTTTATTATAGTTCACATCAAGAACAGGACCAAAATTGACATTAATCCCGCATGCAGAAAGCTGCTCTCCCAAATAGCGGCCTACCTTATAGGCAAATGCAATCTTCCCGGTTGCCGCAACAGCCATTACGGAAGGAAACCTTATAATATTTTTATACATTCTGTTTACCCTGCCGCCCTCCTGATCAACAGAGAGAAACATCGGTATTTTTAGCCGCCATCCGAAAGGCAGCCTTTTCAGAATATCGCAGGTTTTTTTTACCTTTAGAGCATCCTTGAGCTTATTGCTTAGAAAAATTATACCTCCGGGTTTTATTTTATTTAACAGCTTTCTCTGCGATTTTGTTATTCCTGGCTTATAGACTGTCACAATGAACAACTGCGCTATTTTTTCCCTTAGTGTCATTGACCGAAGTGTCTTATCGGGATTGTATCCCCATACGGATAAGACAGTGCTGAGCAGCAGCCATACAATCAATAAGACTTTTTTCATAACTTTGACCTAACCCCCAACCCCTTCCCTCGAAGGGGCTGTCGATAATTACTTTCATTTAACCAAAATGTTCTAACGAAGTCCAGCTCTTCTCTACCAGAGGTTGAAACGGGGTGTCGTTAAATAAAAATTGACACGGATTAACAGGATTTACACAGATTTTTTAACCTGAAAATACAATTTATTCCCCCTATAATCCTGTTAATCTTGTAAATCTGTGTCTAAAAAAAATTCTTTTCAATTTTCCGACACCCCAGTTTAGAGGAGATAAAGACTTTTCTTAAAATAAGGCATTTATACAGAAAATAATACGCCATCGACTCCAAAATCATGCCGGAAAAAGTTTGGATCTAGAAAAACTTGCCTTTCTTAATATAAGCGGGTCCTCAATTTTATTTTTGCCATACTAATTTATTTCCTGTTGAGTTGAAAGTCCTTCTCAAATTCCAAACTATATCATGCAATATTGAATCAACCCTGACTTTTTCTATTCCTTTACGCAAGAATTGCCTGAACCTTCCATTATGCTGCAGATCGCCTTGAAATACTTCTGCAGTATGACAGCGTTTTTCGTATAACGTCTGTCCTTCTTCACTTTTATATCGGCTTAAAACTCGTTGCAGTGAGGGATGACGAGTATCTATTTTCACCTCGCGAAAACCCTTCTTACTGTTGATACAATCCCCAACTCTTTTACATGCTTTGCAAGCATCTTCATTTGAATACCTGAAGTATATAGCGCCCATCCTGGAATCAAGACTATGTCCTTTATAATAAAGCGTATATCCTTCAGAACATTTAATACAATTATTTTTCTCATCATAATCAAATGAGATTTTATCCTTATATTTTTCTGAGTTCCTCTGCTCAGTTTCATGGCGTTGTGTCGGTCCAATCAACTTTATACCAGAGGCTTCAAGACCTATACAATTGCTCATTGTAATAAAATTAGAATCAGCAACTACTGTTTCATATTTGCCAATCTCTTTACAATTATGATTTGCATCTTTAGTAACATTCATCAGCATATGTTTTTCATCATAATGTCCCTGAATCCCTGAGCCTACAATTATATCTGCTTCTGAATCAGTTGCGCATACTTTAGTGTAGGCGTTTCTCCTAGAACCATCTTTCATTTTTGAAAACTCAGAATCACTATCTGTCTCATTAATATTCATTGTTTCCTGCATTTTCTTTATTTCAGAAGGGCCTTTTTTGCAAGAGCGTGTTTTGATTCTTTTATTCAATTCAGACTTAAGTTCTCTTATTTTTTCTAATT
>JAGLSM010000258.1 GCA_023135745.1 Spirochaetota bacterium
GGTAGGATCTGAACGGCTGGGCTCAATTTCAGAAAATTCTCTAAGACAAAACATAAATATTTCAGGTATTATTCCTGCAGTTGTTTCTAAAGATAAAACTGCTTTAAAAACTGCTTTAAAAAAATTATCTCTAAAAGAAAAATTGACCTCTTTGCATGTATTTAAGAATAAAGCAAGAAAACCTGTTTTTTATAAAAATATAAATAAAAAAAGTGAGTCAGATATCACTAAAGGTTTAGCCGATGATGTATGGAAGCCCTTTATGCATGACAAGCTGATAAAAGATGAGTCAGGAAAATATTTATTTATAATTCCTGTTAAAGTAAAAAATGCTGAATATGTCGTATTATTTCAGTTTAACACAAAAAAGAGACAGATGTCTTTAAATAAATTAAAGGAAGGTATGAGTGTATTGCTTTCCAAAATGTCACGTGCAGGTTTGGATTTACTATTTTCTTTTTTACTTTTACTTCTTCTTTCATTAACTGTAATTCTTTTTTCTACCGCGATTTTTCTGGTTAAACCTGTCCGTCAGTTCGCGTCGATGATTGATTTTTTGGATAAACCGGGATTTAAATACAAAAAGAAAAAAAATTTTTTGAGCGGTATTTTTGCAAAGTCAATAGAACTTGTAAAAAAAATAGAAAATAAAAAAGATGAAAAAACAGGGACTAATTTGGATGCTATTTTATCATTAAAAAATGGTTTTGATTTAAAGGGTTGTAATGCGGGTGCTTTTTTTCTTAACCTTTCTGCAGACAGATGCTTTTACTATGATGTATATGATATAAGCCCGGAGAAGTCTGCAGTATTTTTTGCAGAGATCCCTAATCCTGCTGATGAGTCTTTTCTTAACCTTGCAAAGCTTAGTTGGGCGGCAAAGGCGTTTTCAAGAGCATTCATGGATGCTGATCCGGCGAGAGTGATCTCTGAAATAAATAATCTTATGTTTACCGATAATAACAATGATTCAATTAACATGTTTTTTGGATATCTCTTAATAAATGAAAAAACTATAACCTTTTCTCAGTCAGGTGATTTTTCACTTTATAAATTTAAAGATGATGAACCAAAAATCTATAATCTGAGTATTCCTTCTATTGGGATACTGGGGCCTGATGAATTTAATGACAGGCTGACTATTGCAAGTCTTAAACTGGAAGATGATGATACGCTTGCTATTTTTAGCGCTGATATGACAAAAATAAAACACTTTAATTGGGAGGACGATGTCCGGGATGCTTTTATGCCTACAGACAGAAGCCTCGCAGAAAAGATAATTGAATTAAGAATTTTACTTGAAAAGAAAAATCAGGATAATCCGTTAAGGTCAAACATTGCAGGACTCTTCTTTAAGGTCTAAGGATGAAAAAAAGATTAATTTTACTGGCTTCTGCTTTTTTAGTATTCACCGGGGCCCATAATGTAAAAAAAAATCAATATAGATTTCGTGTACCGATTTTATGTTATCATAATATATCCGATAAGGTGAATGGCCGTTTTACCATTACACCGGAAGTATTTGAAAAACATATGAAGTATTTGTTTACTCATAATTATAATGTTATACCTCTTGAAAAACTTGTGAAATTTTTAAGATACTTAAAGCAAAAAAATAAGGGAAAAGTTTTTCTCCCAAGGAATCCAATTGTAATAACCTTCGATGATAATTATCCGTCGATATATAAAGATGCTCTTCCAATTTTAAACAAGTTCAAGTTCAAATCAGTTAATTTCATCTATACAAAATATATGACTAAAAATAATTGGAAAATATACAGAAAAATTACGAAATCCAGCATGGCTTTGGAATCACATACTCTTAATCATGTCAATCTAACAAAAAAAAGAAACAAAGAGGATATCAAGGCTTTCTATAAAAGAATTTATAAGGAAATTAGAGATTCAAGAGAAATTCTAATGAAAAAATTGAAAAAAAATATAAAATATCTGGCATATCCGTATGGAGTTTTTAACGGGATGGTAAAAAGATTTGCAAGACTTGCCGGTTATTCAGCTATGTTTTCAGCTTTAGGCGGATATGTTACTGAAAAAACAAAGCTTGATGAAATACCCAGATTTACTGTTTTTAATAACTTTGACATGAAGATGTTCAAAAAGATTGTATCAGGGAATTGGTATGGCGGATTAAAAACTTACAAAAGAGGGAAGTGCGATTTCGAGATAAGGGATTACAATTTTGATTTTTAAAAAAAAACTTGTTTGAGCGGGAAGTTTTTGAACAACCCCATAAATGAAATTTTACATGGATAAGGCTTAGTTGTGCAACACCCTCGTCGGGCTTGAAAGCACTGACAAGCTTATCCTGATACTTGGTTTATTTCAGGTAATTCTTTTTTTATAAATACTATATGTAGAGACGTAGAGACGTAAGATCTTACGTCTCTACGTCTCTACATATTCTACATTTTATAATTTAAAAAGAAGATCCGCGTAAGATGGGACAGGCCATAATTCCTGTGAAACTATACCTTCCAGCTTATCTATGTTTTCGCGAAGTTCATTCATTTTAGCAAAAACTTTGTCTCTATAAGCTTCAGCCTGGGATTTTACATCTTCAATTTCCTGAGCATTACTGACTTCTGTTTCAAGTGAACTGAGTTTTTTGTAAGCAAATTCAAGAATTGATGATGCTTTAGAGAGCATATCCTGTTGTACAGACACAACGTTTGATCCGGTTGCCTTTATTTTGGATATTGAGTCGGCAAGTTTGGTGACATATTCAATTACAGCCGGTATGTACTGTTTTTTGACCATGTCTATGGATGTGAGAGCTTCAATATTTACCTGCATTGCATACTGTTCCAGGTATATATCGTATCTTGAGTGAAGCTCACTTTTTGAAAGGACACTGTACTTATCAAAAAGATTAAGGGCTTTATCTGATGTAAGGCTTTCAAGCGATTCTACAGTAGAGGTTATATTTGGTAAGCCTCTTTTTTTAGCTTCCTTAACCCAATCATCAGAGTAACCATTTCCATTGAAGATTACCCGGCCGTGTTTGCTAATTGATTCTTTTATTATTATTGATGCTTCTTCATTTATATCGCCGGCATTTTCAAGTCTCGTTGCAATCTCATCGAGACTTTCCGCGACGATTGTGTTTAATACAATATTAGGTCCGGCTATAGATGCTGATGAGGGCACCATTCTAAATTCGAATTTGTTTCCTGTAAAAGCAAATGGAGATGTCCTGTTTCTGTCTGTATTGTCTTTTGGAAGGGGAGGCAGAGAATCAACGCCAACCCTCAGGTATGATTTTTCTTTTGATTCTGCTTTTTCGCCCTTACTGAGTTTCATGAGTATGTCAGTTAATTCACTTCCCATAAATATTGAGATTATTGCAGGAGGTGCTTCATTGGCGCCAAGTCTGTGATCGTTTCCTGAATTTGCGGCAGAGGCTCTTAAAAGATCAGCATGTATGTCGACAGATTTGACAAGCGCGGACAGGATAAGAAGAAATTGCTTATTTTCGTGTGGAGTTTTTCCGGGTTCCAGGAGGTTGGTTCCATCATCTGTCGATAGTGACCAGTTGTTGTGTTTACCGGATCCATTTATTCCCGCGTAAGGTTTTTCGTGAAGCAGACATACCAAATTATGTC
>JAGLSM010000259.1 GCA_023135745.1 Spirochaetota bacterium
GTATTTAATTAATTAACCAAAGAAGAATGTTTGTTAATGTGAATTTATTTGGATATTGAGCCATTCAGTACTCAAACAGTGCATTTTTCAAAAAAACAGGGTTATACAACTTAAATTCATTCTATTCTTAAAATAAGAATCATTGGATATTCAGAATTTTGAAACTTCATTCTTTCTCTTATTTTTTTATTACTTTTTTATTAAAATTAAAGGATTATGCGATCAGAAAAAAAAAGTATATTCAGCTGGTGTTTATTTGATTTTGCGAATTCCGCGTACACAACCATTATAATAACAATTGCCTATGCTGTAATATTTCCTCAATTGATAGCGGGACCGGATAAACCGGGCGGTAATACATTCAATTACGGAAATACAATCTGGGGTTATGCTCTTGCTTTATCATATTTACTTACAGCCCTATTAGGGCCGTTACTCGGAGCAGCCGGTGATAAAAAAAATATAAGAAAAAAAATTCTGTTTTTTTCAACTACGCTTTGTATTGCGGCAACATTCCTTCTTTATTTTGTTAAACCCGGAAATATCCTTGCGGGAATAATTTTTATTGTTCTATCCAATTTAGGCTTTTCATTAACTGAAAACTTTATTTCAAGTTTTCTTCCCGACATAGCTCCCAGAGAAAAGATTGGAAGAATTTCCGGGTACGCATGGGCATTGGGCTATTTTGGAGGATTGGCTTCCATATTTATTGTTTATGCTGTTACCGGGCTTGACTATAGAATTGAAAATTTTAATACCCTGAGATATATTGGCCCTGTTACTGCTTTATTTTTTTTAGTATTCAGTCTGCCGACTTTTATATATGTAAAAGAGAAAAAGAACAATCAATCATCTCAGCAAAACGAAAGTATTTTCCGAGCCGGTTTCACCCGTTTAATTGATACCTATAGATCCATCAGTCTTCATAAAGAGCTTTTTAAGTTTCTTTTCGCATTTTTTTTTATTTCAGCCGGTCTTACTATTGTCATAACTTTTACCGCGATCTACGGGAAACAGGTTATTAATCTTCAGGGAAGCAGTCTTGTATTGTTTTTTGTGCTGCTTCAAATAACAGCCGCGCTTGGATCTTTTATTTTCGGTTTTATTGAAGACAGGATTGGCGCAAAAAAAACTATTAATATAACGCTCGTGTTATGGATTATATCAATTACCAGTATTTATTTTATTAATGAAATTTCAAAGTTTTTCGGTATTACTCCAATAAGTTTATTTTTTATTTCAGGCGGTATAGCCGGTATTTGTCTGGGTGCTACTCAGTCTTCGGCAAGGGCTCTAATTGCTATACTTTCACCACCTGATAAAACAGGTGAATTCTATGGTTTTTGGGGATTGTCAGGCAAGCTGGCTTCACTTTTTTCGCTTGTTATTTTTAGTTCAATGATATATTTCTTAGGACTAAAACAATCGATACTCTTGTGTGTTGTATTTTTTGCGGCTGCGTTTATCGTCATGATGTATGTAAAGGTTGAAAAAGGCAGTCCGGTAAAAAAGATGGAGACTTAAAAGTTCATCACGGCTTATAAAAAATTTAAAAACGGAGTTTAAAATGTCTGTTTTAATAATGATGCTTGTTACTTTTTTTGGTTTTATTCTTGCTTATAATATTTACGGAAAATTTCTGGCTCGTAAGATTTTCAGAATAAATGATGACAAGGTTACACCTGCGGTAGCTCTCGAAGACGGTAAGGATTATGTTCCTTCAAAAAAAGGTGTGATTTTTGGTCATCACTTCACATCTATCGCTGGAACCGGACCCATCGTAGGTCCCGCCATTGGTATAATTTGGGGATGGCTTCCAGCTCTGCTATGGGTTTTCCTGGGCTCCATAATTATCGGCGCTGTTCATGACTTTGGATCTCTGGTTATCTCACTTAGGAATGAAGGCAAGTCTATTTCAGATATTACCGCTAAATATATAAATCCACGTGTCAGGATTTTATTTTTTCTGATAGTTCTTCTCGCGATATGGATTGTTATAGCAATATTCGGAGTGGTTATCGCGGTACTCTTTAAGATGTATCCTCAGTCTGTTCTGGCTGTATGGTTCCAGATACCGATAGCGATTATTCTTGGGCGGTTTCTTTTAAAAAGAGGCGCGAACATCAGGTTGTATACAATTTTTGCTGTAATTTCTCTATATGCTGTTGTTCTTCTCGGCAGCATATTACCTGTTAGTTTACCTGTGATCGCGGGTATTCCTCCAACAGGTCTATGGAGCCTGATACTTCTTGTTTACTGTTTCATAGCTTCAACATTGCCGGTCACTACCCTACTGCAGCCCAGGGACTTTATAAATGCCTGGCAGCTGGTTATAGCGATGGGCTTAATGGTAATAGGCGTTTTTGCATCAGCATTCAATCCTGAATTTAAAATTGTTGCGCCTGTATTTCAGTCTAAACCTGCAGGGGCTCCATTAATCTGGCCTTTTCTTTTTATAACTATAGCCTGCGGAGCTATATCGGGATTTCACGCTCTTGTAAGTTCCGGGACTACAAGTAAGCAGCTGACAAAGGAATCAGACGCGAGATTTGTCGGTTACGGTTCAATGCTTCTTGAAGGCGCATTGGCAGTTCTTGTAATTATCGCTGTTTCAGCCGGTATCGGATTGATGTATGACAAGGGCGGTTCTGAAATATTAAAGGGATATCCTGCCTGGTCGGCTCATTACAGTTCCTGGAGCGCTGCTTCGGGGCTGGGTTCAAAAGTCGGAGCCTTTGTTATGGGGTCTGCCAATATGATAGCGGGGATCGGCATTCCAAGAGAAATAGCAGTAATAATAATGGGTGTATTTGTGGCATCTTTCGCGGGTACGACTCTTGATACAGCAACAAGAATTCAAAGATATGTAATTCAGGAACTGGGAAACGACATTAAAATAAAGATTTTTCAAAACAAATACATAGCCACCGCGTTTGCTGTTGTTTCTGCCGGTTTTCTGGCATTTTCTACCGGAGCTTCCGGAGCCGGAGCATTGACCTTATGGCCTTTATTTGGTGCAGTTAACCAGACTCTTGCCGCGCTTGCCTTGATTACAATTACAATTTATCTAAAGACAAAGGGCGGAATAAAGTATCTTATATCAGGTATACCTGCTGTTTTCATGGTGGTTATGACAGTATGGGCATTAATACTGAATCAGGTTGATTTTATTTCCAAAAAGAATATTATTTTACTTATTACGAACGGTGTCATTATTGTAATTACAGTATGGATGGTGTTTGAAGGTGTATTAGCGTTTGTGAAAAAGAAGAAAATGGTTTAGTGAATGGCCTAACCCCTAGCCCCTTCCCTCAAGGGAAGGGGAAACTCATGCCTTGGAATTTTCTGCCGGATTTTTTTAGTATAAAAGTTTTGTGCCTTGTTAGTCCTTCGACTATAGCTCAGGAACCAAAACTCAAAGAGAATATCGTGAATTGCGGTTGGAAACGAGGGCTTTACTTCCCCTGGATGAACTTAATTCCGTTAGAGAAGAATTTCTCACAAAGACACAAGACACTAAGGTATGCTAAAGAGAATCTTTTGGTTTTAAAAGCAGGTGATTTGAGGACGATGGGTTTTTAAGGTATTTGCTTTTTTTGGGAACTAAAACACCT
>JAGLSM010000026.1 GCA_023135745.1 Spirochaetota bacterium
AATATTGAAAAAATAGTTAAAGAAACTGAGAATAAAAATAATTTAAAATTTAAAATAAAAGAACATCAACATTGTTAATAATTATGGATTTTACTTAACAGCGGCTTCACACAATTGCTAATATTCAGTAAATAACAATGTAACATTCCGGACTTTACATAAGAATGAATATATGCATTGTCTGTGGCGGTTCTTCGAATGAGTGGTTTCCACATTCCATATTTTTTACACTGTCTATAAGCTTTTCGACGCACATGTCTTAGAGTCATGTTAATCCCCGCAATAAAATCTGTATTTTCAATTCAAGGGTAAATGTTTTTTTGACGAAAATGATAAGGAGCCGGATATGGCCGGTTTTTTTGATTTTTGGGTTTTTAAAAAATTTACTTCCGGATAAAAAAATTGAATAAGCAGCTAGTTGTTCCAGTATCTATTTCCATCTTTGTGTTATTTATTGTAAGCATGTTTATTTTCGGGGATATGGGCGTATTGTCATCCTTTGAAAAAAAAAGACAGATCAGACAGCTTAATTATGAAATATCCCTTCTTGATAATATCAGAGTTAATAAAATCAAATTTGCAGACAAATTAAAAAAAGATAAATCTCTGATAAGAAAATTAGCATTGATGTACGGCATGAAAGGCGGAGAAAATATAAAATATTCCGGTATTATGGAATCATTTAAAAAATATCCTCATAATTCAGTAAAAATAAATGGAACAAAACCATTTTTAATAAGATATCCTTTTTTGATACTTTTGATTTTTCTGGCTATTATGATTTTTCTGTTCTTTTTATTGCTGCATAAGAGTAAAGTAAAAAGTAAGCATAGATATGTGAAAAACAGTATTGGCCGTGCAATACGTCCATCATGGAGTTAAAATATCTCCGGGTATTTTAAAACTTCCCTGTCGAAGAAGCAATAGCTTATTATTCCTTGCGTCTACAATAGTTGATGATATGTTTTCTTTTGTTGCTTTGACTTCTAATTTTTCTTCTATATTACCTTCAATATAGAGTTCAACTTCATCACCAAAATATGAATATGCTTCATCTGAATCAACCGCCGGAGTTTTGCCTTGAGGATTAGCGCTGGGTGCGAATAGAGGCTCACCCAGTTCTGTTATAAGTTCAATCAGAAAATGGTCTTCAGGCATTCGAACAGCCTGACTTTCCCAGCCGTATATATGGCTACTAGAAGCCGGGAGCACCACGGTAAGAGGAGACGGCCATAGTTTTTTAAGATTATCCGGCGGTAGTTTTGAACATATAGTGCTGATCATATTCAGGGAAGATACAAGTGCGATTAGTTTTTTTTCAGAATCCCTTCCTTTAATCCTGTATATCTTTTCAACTCCGGGTCTATTGGAATAAAGACAGAGAATGCCGTACTGGGTATCGGTTGGAGCTATGGCTAGCCCTCCGTTTTTCAGAGTCTCAATTAAGGTTTTTTTGCAATTTTGTATGCCGTCTTTTTCTATACTTAGTTTTTTCATACCTATATATACACAAACAATTTAATTTTCTCATTTTTATTTCAAGAACGGGTAAATTTTTAAAAATGACTTGTTTGAGCAAAAAAACATAGAATACCAAATAAATTTACATTTGCACAAATGTTTCACTAAAGTAATTAATTATATGCGAGTTTCATTTTTTAAAATTTATCCGGGCTTGAAATCGCTGACAAATTTATCCGGATAGCATTTATTCTTTAAGCTTTTTGTCCCGATATAATCGGGACAAAAAGCTTATTATAATTTTAATTCTGTCATTCCAAGTGCAAAGAAACTCATTCCTTCCTTTGGAAACTTTTCTTTTATTTCTCTTCCGGCAGTTTTTATATCTTTCATTTGTTTTTCTGTAACAGCTGTAAAAATGACATTGTTTGTTGCAGGCCATACATTTGTTCCGAGGTGAGGTTCTCCTGATCCCTCACCCGTTGCTCCTTCAATCTTTGTGTATCCGCTGACATTGATGGTTTTTATCATTTCAATGACTTCATCATCAATCGCATGGTTATAGGCAATCATAATCATCTTCATGAGACACACCTCTTTTTTTTCTTTTCTTTTTTCATTTCAAACAGAGAATAAATAACGGGTATAACTATAAGAGAGAGTATTGTAGCAACAGTAAGTCCTCCGATTACCGAACGCGCGAGAGGTGAGGTTGCTTCAGAACCTTCTCCAATTCCGATTGCTATAGGCAGAAGTCCCAGGATTGTAGTTAGTGAAGTCATAAGTATTGGGCGCATTCTTCTTTTTCCGCCTTCTATAATAGCTTCTCTTGCTGAGAGTCCCCTTGCTCTTAGAATATTGATATAATCTATCAGAACTATCCCGTTGTTTACCACAATTCCCGCAAGGACCAGTATACCTATAAATGAATTTATATTAAGGGATGTGCCTGTTATAAAAAGGGCAATAAAAACACCAATAAGGGATAATGGTATTATAAAAAATATTATCAATGGGTCTCTGAAAGAATTGAAGATAGATGCCATTACTGCGTATACAAGAAATATGGCGACAAGAGTTGCTAATGCCAGATCCAGAAAGGTTTCCTGCATATCCTTAAAGCTTCCACCGTATTCAAGGCTGAATCCTGCCGGTATTATGACTTTTTCTTCAATCATAGATTTGATTTTTGCTACTGACCCTGCCAGACCTCCGAATGTTGAAGCTGTGACATGAATTACTCTTTCCTGCGTGTCTCTCTGAATTTCTATCGGGCCTGTTTCCCTTACGAATTTTGCGATATTACCAAGACGTATAGGTTTGCCTGTGAAGCCGGAAATGATCTGTATGTTTTCAAGATCGGAGATTGATTGCCTGTCCTTTTTTCTTAGACGGACGAGAATATCTATCTCTCTGCCGTCTTTTCTAAAGTATGTAGCTACTTGTCCCAGAACACTTTGTTTGATTGTTGAGGCAATTGTAGAAATGTTTAATCCCAGATTAGCCGCTTTAATACGGTTGACTTTTAAAACAAGTTCAGGGACACCTTCTTTTCTGCTGATATCTATGTTATAGAGCTCTGGAATCTTTTCCATTATGGTATTGATTTCTTTAGCAAGCTTTGCGCCTTTTTTAAGGTCATTTCCTCTTATAAATACATCAATAGGTGCGCCTCCTCCAAACATGGCGGCTCCCCCTTGCAGCTCATACTTAATTTCTGCGATTCCCAATGGGGCATATGCTTTTTTAACACCTTCTTTTAATATTTTAAGGTACTGGCTTGTTGACTTGTTTCTCAAGGATTTTTTAACAAGAACAAGCCGATAGCTAACCTTGTGGGTACCTGTTGGATTAAATATGGCGGCCATGCCTGTCGTTGAACCTGCAATATAAAAGATTGTTTTTAAATCTTCAGGAGGAATTATTTTTTTTATTATGGTTTCCAACTGGGTTACAGCTTTTGTTGTTGTTTTAAGATTTGTGCCCGCAGGGAGTGTTATTTTTATGCCTATATTCGCATTGTCAGATTCCGGCATGAATTCCTTTTTTACCTGACTTTGTATTGGACCAAGCGCAAGAATAAGAGCAAAAATGCTTAAAAATATTACGGTTTTCCTTCTTCGAAGAGCAAGGGATATAATATTTTTATAGCTTTTTTCCAAATAGTCAATACCGTCACGCATTTTTGATACTGAATAGATAAAAGGGGTTTTTATAATATTTAAAAGATTCATGACACCTGATTTTAGGAAAGATGATTTTTTCTTTTTTATAGAATCTTTTTTCTTCCCCAGGAATTTTGCTGCGAGAAGAGGGATTAGTGTCAAAGCAACAAAAAGTGATGCCATGAGTGAAAACGATACGGTAAGAGCCATTTCCATAAAAATTTCTTTAGCGAGTCCCTCTGTGAAAACGATTGGGAGAAAAACACATACAGTTGTAAGAGTGGAAGAAATAATAGCCATGCCTACTTCTTGAGTACCAAGGCGGGCCGCTTCAGCAGGTTTTTTCCCCGATTTAATATGGGAGAATATATTTTCCAGAACTACAATTGCATTATCTACAAGCATCCCTATACCCAGCGCGAGTCCTCCGAGTGAGACTATGTTGAGGCTGACTTTGGCAAAATACATTATTATAAATGTTGTTATTACTGACACGGGAATGGCAAGACCTATTATTAATGATGCACGAATGTCCTTAAGGAAAAGCAATACTATCAGTATGGCAAATAATCCTCCAAAAAATGCTGAAAATGAAACGCTGCTTATTGATTGGCGAATGAAATCGGCAAAGTTGAACATTTCAACAAGTTTTACTCCTTTTGGCAGTGTTTTGCGTATTTCTGCCATTCTTTTTTCAAGAAGACGTACGACTCCCACTGTGTTGGAACCGCTCTGTTTTCTTATAATGAGCCGGAGCCCTGGTTGACCGTTAAATTTGGTTACAGAAAGTTTTTCTGAAACAGCCCATTTAACCTCTGCAACATTTTTAAGATATACCGGTATACCTCGTTTATATGCTATTACGATATTCCTGATTTCTTTTATTGATTTGAATTCACCTTCGGTTCGGAGGATTAGTTGTTTAACTCCCTGGTCAATGTTACCACCAGCTACATTAGCGTTTTCTATTTTTAGTATGTTTACTATCTGTATTGGAGTGATTTTATAAGCATCCAGTCTGTTTCTATACAGATTCACCTGGATTTCTTTTTTACGTACTCCTTGTATGCTGAGGTTTGCCACTCCCTTGATTTGTTCAATCTTGTCTTTCACCTTGTATTCTGCCAGATCATACAGGTATGGAAGAGGCCTTTCCCCCATTAGTCCATAAAAGGCAATTGGTATATCTGAGGATGATATTTTTAATATTCTTGGTTTGGTAGCGTCTTCAGGGATATAGTCTCTGACAAAGTCAAGTTTGTCTCTGAGATCGGCTATGGCTGCATCCAGGTCTATACCCCACTTGAATTGGACTACTACAACTGAAAGGCCTTCTTTAGAGGTTGCCGTTAATTTATCAATGCTTTCTGCTGATGCTACAGATCCTTCTACTATCTTTGTTATAGAGGTTTCTATCTCTTTAGGGCCGACTCCTGGATGTTGAGTCATAATTATTACCATTGGAAATGCCATATCCGGCCAGAAGTCCAGGGAGAGTTTTCCAAAGCTTACAAAACCCAGGAGGAGTATAGACGCGTATATCATAATAGTAAATACTGGCCGGCGTATAGCTATGTTTGATATTTTCATAGGTTGCTGCCTGTATTTTTATTTTTTTTCTCAGGCTCCTGAGATATGATTTTTATCAGTGAACCATCAATAATATTTTCTTTCCCCAGAGTTACTACCCTTTCTCCCGGTTTAAGACCTGCAAGGATCTGTACAATTTTTCCCCGATAGAGTCCGGTTTTGACCCGTCTGAGCCTGGCTACATATATTTTACCTGATTTATCCTTAAGTTTCTTTTGAAGTTTTTTCTTTGTTTTCTTCTTGTCTTTGTCATTCTTTGTTGATTTTTTAATCTTCTTTTTAAGAGGATCCTTTTTTTTCTTGATTTCCTCAACAACAAAAACTTCTGTTCTTTCTATTGAATCAATAATTGAATCTATGGGCACTATTACCTGATTCCTGAATTTTTTCACGATTACTGAAAAATCCGCGTAGTTTCCGGGCAGCAGTCTATTTCCAATATTGAAGAGCCGGACTCTTATCTCAAGTGTCCGGCTGCTTGGATCCAGCATTGAGGATATCTTTGAAACATATCCACGGAATTTTATGTCAGGATAACTCTCAACCTTGATTTCAGTTTTCTGTCCTATCTTGAAATATCCAAGCTGTTTTTCTGTTACATTCAGCACACCTTCGACAATCCTTGTGTCCGCGATTAGCATCAGAGGAGTTGAATTGGCAATGGTCATTCCCTGTTCGACATATATTTTTCCTATTACACCTGAAATCGGAGAGGTAACAGTGGCAGGACGGTAGATCATGCCGACCTGGCTTCTGTCAATGGTTGCTACTATCTGTCCCCGGCCTACAAACTGCCCTTCACGGACATAGAGGTTAAGCACCTTACCGGGTACATCCGGGTAGATATCAACCTGGTTCTGCCCTTTGATCTCACCGTTGATTTCCACTCTGTGTTCGATAGGAGAATTTGTCACGAAGGATGCCATGACCGGTATTATTTTTTTGTCATTTTTGCGTTTCCCCGCAGGTTTGCATCCTGATGCGGTAAGAGCAATAACAAGTATCAGTACGGTTTTTATTATAAATAGATTTTTTATGAATTTTAATTTTTTCACATTGTCCTCCGGTTTTAATTTCAATAAATACCCATTGCTTTTTTAAGGTCTATCTTTGCAGATATATAGTTAAACCATGACTGGTATAGATTTGCCTGAGCCTGCTGATAATCAAGTTCCGCATCCATTAGTTCCACGTTTCCCATCTGTCCGTTGTAGTAGCGGATCTTCGCGGTTCTAAGTCCCTCTTGTGCCAGTTTAATGGTCGTTTTATTTGCCAGGATAGATTTATCGCTTTCGTCCAGTTTGAGTACTGCCTGTTTAATTTCGAGGCGTATCATTTCAATTGTCTTTTCCTGAATAAGGATACTCTGATCCAGTGAATGTTGAGCCACATCGATGTCCTTGCTTGTCTTTGACCATGGAAATAATTCCGAGATTGGAATTGATATTTGAATACCTGTGTACCAGCTGCCTACTATTGTTCTATCTGCAGTAGCAAAGGTTGGAGAAAAGTAATTTCCAGGTTTTTTATAATCGAGGTTTGCATTGAAAAAAGCGGTAATATTCGGTTTATTGGCAGACCTTGCGAGACTTCTTCTTATTTTCAGGATTTCGTGACCGAGTTTGTTCAGAATTATTTCATAACGGTTTGAAAGGGCCCTTTTTATAGCTTCTTTTTCGGATATTTTAATAGGGCTTGTTATTAGTTTACCACTGATTTGTATCTTTTTGTTGAGATCCATTGAAAGAAGCTGCAGGAGGCTGACCATTGCCAGCTTGACTCCGTTTTCAGCGCTTAGAAGTTTTGGTTTGTTATTTGCCAGCTGAACCTGCGTTCTTAACAGCTCGTACCTGCTTTGTCTTCCGGCGTTGAAATTGCGCTGGGCGACTGCCACATAGGCCTTGAGTCTATTATCATTGGCCTTTGCAACCTCCAGTAATTTACGGCTTAACAATAGTGAATAAAATGCTTTTGAAACTGATGACTTTGTAAGGCTTTTAATATTGAGCAGCTTTTTTTCAGCCATTTTCATATCTTTTTGCGCGAGGTTATAAGCGTCTCTTTGTTTGAACCAGGTAAATATGTGGTATTGAACTCCAAGACCCAATGTCCAGTTATGAGTCAATTGTGTATCGATTACACTACCATTAGTCTGTGGTATTTTTGCGTCATCAATAGTTTTTGGATCGAGCATCATGTACTGGCCGTTAAGAGCAAAGGTTGGAAGAAGATAATCGGCCCGCGCGGAACTGACTGTCGCTTTTTTAATATCTACTTCCTTCTTGGCTATCAGGTAGTCTTTGTTATTCTCAAGGGCAATTTTTATACACTCCAGCAGAGTGTATGTTTTTGCATGGGTGTTTGTATAAATGGCTGTCTGCATAGTGATACATAACAATGCAATAATGACGAATCTTCGCATTTTAATTACCATCCTTTTTAATAATGCCGTTGAGCAGGATATCCATTATATAGTTAATTCTTTTTTCAATTATTTCAGGTTTGATACCGGCTCTTTCCATAAAAAGGTCGAAAAAAACTGTACGCGCTGAATTCAGCATCAGGGCGGCAAGGGTATCTAATTCGAATTCTTTACGGATAATATTTTCACTTACACCTGTTTCGAGTAATTTCACCCAAAATCCAATCAGCTGTTTGTTGATTTTTATCATCTCTTCCAAATGAGAGTCTTTTTCATCATCATTTATTATTTTACTCAGTTCATGCATTTTAATACTCAGGATTTCCAGATTGTTTAAGATATAGTCGGAGTGAATACGTAGGTATTGATAGAGAAGTTCTTTAAAGCCGATTGAAAAATCAATACTTTGCAGTTTATTGATAAAATCATTGTAACCATAAGTGAGTACTGCGATAAAAAGTTTTTTTTTGTTTGTAAATCTTCTATAAACAGTGCCTTTTCCTACGCCTGCGTCCTGCGATATGTTTTCCATTATAGCGTTGTGAAAGCCGTGCAGACTAAATTCTTTTTTGGCGCACTTGATAATAAGAAGGTCTTTTTCATCGAATTTAACATTTTCAGTCATAATTGATCTGCCTCATATATATTTTTAAATGGACTGACCAGTCCGTCCGCTATTAGTATAGAGCAGAAGATTTTAAAATTCAAATTTAAAATGAAAAATTTATGAAATTAAAATTCAGTACTGTTTGAGACTGTTATATAAAGCGGGGACGGAGGTAAGCAAATAAACACTGAAGAGGGGACGGAGGAAAAGAAAGAGGAACGGCGGATAAGCAGGGACGGAGGTGCGGGTGGCAACGAAAGTCACAGAAATGTGTCGGGAAATGGGGACGGAGGTGAGCAAATAAACACTGATTATCCGTTTTTTTCAAAAAATAAGGTTGTGCAGCACCCTCTTATTGTAATTTAAGTAATATTACAGTATAATTATTTTTACAATGATTCATTTTGTATTTAAGCTGATGTACTTAAAAGGAGCGGATAATGATAAAGTCTTTTAACAAGGAAGAAAAAAAGGCGCTGGTTGCGATCTTAAAATTTATTGCAAGCGCTGACGGTAATATAACCGATGAAGAGATTGAAAAATTCAACAAAATAGCCGATGAAAAAGGTTTTGAGGATTTTACTGAAATTTTCGCGGAAGTAGACAAAGAGGTTCATTCAATGGATGACCTTAAATTTCTTATTCATAAGGTCCGGGAACAGACCCATGAACAGGATATACTTAGATACGCTGTTGATATTGCACGTTCTGATGGAGAAATAATACCCGGTGAGGTAGAGGTTCTGAAGATTATGGGTGATGAATGGGATATTGACATAAGCGTTCTTTGACAGGTGTAATAATGAAAATAGGTCCAGTGATAGGTATTGTTGCGGCTTTATTAACTACAATTTCTTTTATCCCTCAGGTTGTCAAAACTGTTAAATACAGAGACACCAGAGGGATTTCTCTTTTAATGTATATGATATTTACCATAGGTGTTTTTTTATGGATGGTTTACGGGATTATAATAAAGCAGTGGCCTGTAATATTAGCCAATGCCGTTACAACCATGATGGCGGGAATAATTTTGTTTTATAAAATTAAAGAGCCTAAACAATAATTTGTAGAGACGCGATAAATCGTGTCCCTACTTAGCGTGTGGGTATTTCTACACTTGTTATAATGTCTTCGAATGTTTTAACAATCGCGGGATCATATTTTTTACCTGAAAGCTTTTTTATTTCTTCCAGGGCTTCGCTCTTTGTCAATAGCTTTTTATACATGCGCTTATTAATCATAGCGTAAAAGCTTTCAACCACCGATATTATTCTCGCGAATATCGGGATTTGCTTACCTTTTAAACCATCCGGATATCCGCTGCCGTCCCAGTATTCATGATGAGTCTTAGCCATTGCGATTGCTTCAGGAAAGAAGCGCATTTTTTTAAGAATTTCGGCACCGTACGAAGGATGTTTTTGTAATTCTATTTCTTCTTTTTTTGAAAGAGAATCAGCGCTGCTCCATAGTTTTTTTGGAAGTTTGATTATTCCAATGTCATATACCATAATTGAAGTGCTGAATTTCTTCAGATCCGCTTTACTCATTCCCATCTGTTCGGCAATAAGAAGTACGTCTTTTGAGACTTGACTGTAAAAGCCGTCTTTGTATGGGTTAAGTGTTTCAATATAATTAACTACCTTGTCTGAAATAAGACCCGTTACTTCATATATCCTGGTCTTGCTTTTTTTACCTTTTAAAACTACAGGTTCAACTTCCTTAGTTGTAATGAGATACCGTATTTCCCTGAATAAACCCTCTGTGATGAGGATTTGACCAGGTTTGGCAAGCTGTTCCAGTCTTGCGGCTACATTGACCATATCTCCGATAACAGTATAATCCATACGTTCAACCGAACCCATATTTCCAAGGATACATTCTCCGGTATTAAGTCCTATACCGATTTTGATTTTTTGTTCTCCCCGTTCCTCACGAAGGGTATTGAGGGAGGTGATTGTTTTTTGCATATCAATGGCTGCCATAACCGCACGCTCTGAATCATTAAACTGAGAAAGTGGTGCCCCGAATGTCGCCATAAGACAATCTCCGATATATTTGTCGATTGTTCCCTCGTATTTAAATATTACTTCGGTCAAAGCTGTCATATAGGTATTCAAAATACTGACAACCTCTTCAGGTTCCAATTGTTCGGACATTGAAGTGAAATTGCGGATATCAGCAAAAAGGATGGTGACTTTTTGTCTTGTTCCTCCAAGGTTAAGGTTTTCAGGATTGGCAAGAACTTCATCAATCAGCTGGGTAGTTACATATCTTGAAAAAGCGTATTTGATGTCGGTAAGCTTTCTTGTTTCAAGTGTAAGAGATAATTGATTGAGAAGGATACTTATTGATTCAAGTATTTCTTTATTGTACGGCTGATTATTAATCCTTTTTCCCAACAGAAGTATTCCGGCAATATTATCTTTGATAAGCATTGGAACCGCAATATCAAGGCCGAGTTTCTGTGTGAGAATTTTTTCCCTGTAAGAGAGGTCCTTTTCCGGTATTTCAGCAAGATAGACGTATGATTTTTTTTTACGGATTTCTTTTATAAAATAAAGATCATCGTGCAGAGCCAGGTTTTCAATCTCATGAACATTCAGACCTTTAAATTGTTTTACAAGATAATCAGTGTTCTTCTGATTTTGAGAGGTAAAAATTGCAATACTTTCGCAAAGAGAAACACCTATTACATTGTAAAGAAAGGTTTTATAAAGATCATCTCCTTTCATAACAGTAAAGTCCATAGAAGCTTTTGCAATGCTGTCCAGTTCGAAAGCTTTTTTTCTCAGCATAAGTGATTCAGTGTCAGGTGAATCGGCTATCTCGTGTTTAGTATTTTCACGTTCTCTGAGAAAAACCCCTTCAAGTGTTGAAAAAAGAAAAGGAAAAAGGTATTCCCATAAGTCTTCATGTATTTGGGGTTTATATAAAATAAAAATTCCATGAAGTATCTCATCCCTTATAATTGGATAAAAGCTGAAGTCCGCGTAAAGGTCTTCAAGAGATCCGGTGAAGAATTCCAACATGGTAGTTCCCGGGATAAGGACTCCTTTTTTCAACATGTCAGTATCTTCAAAAATTGAAAAGTCACTTTCATCGAATGACAAAAGTTCATTTTTATACTGATTCATTGAGTTTGAAAAAAAGACTTTTTCAAACTCAAAAAGATAGATTGCCAGGCCGGACGCGAGATTTAAAGAAATCATTTCTTTTGAGAATTTTTCAAGAATCTTTGACGGTTCAATCTGAGACTGGATTGAGTTGTACAATTTTTTTATTTTGGTATTCATATAAGTGATTTTAAGAAAATTTATCAGATAAGTACAGATATTTGGAAGTGGTGATATTGGGGGCGGAGGTAAGGTGTAAATTTTGTTA
>JAGLSM010000260.1 GCA_023135745.1 Spirochaetota bacterium
TGTCGAAATTAAAAATTACCTGAGTTATATTGTTATCCAGTGATTCCATGATCTCTTCTTCAACATCGAATACGTTATGTATATCAATACGCTCACCGAGTTTTATTACTCTTACATCATTAATGTCTTTAATTTCAATATTCATTTTTTTTCCTCGTATACCATTAATATCGGGTTTGATACATAGATATGGAATAATAAGTTACAAAACAATAAATAGCTAATCTTATTTTAATAAAATTTTGATGTTTAGAGGAAGGGCTATTTTTCCGAAAATAGGTATATAGAGAGACAGGAAGGTTAAACGATGGCTTATGTTCCCATTGGCGGGGTATTTCTCGCGGCAATATCTTTAATTATTTACAGAACTTTTATTCTAAGATACAGGCTTGAATATTTCAGGAAAAAAATGGAGGGAAATAATGGAGCTGAAATTCTTCCTGCTTTAAAAAAATTCACTCAAAATAATCACAGCAATCTACAGGCCCATTACTGTCTGGCACAAGTATATATGCAGGCGGATTTATTTATGAATGCTGTAAAAGAACTGGAACATGTCGTAAGAATAAATGACAAAGAGAGACTCCTTTCTCAACCGGAAATAGCTCTTAAACTTGCGGAATGTTACGAAAAACTTGAAAAATTCAAAGATGCTCAGGGGATTCTTCTTTTAACTTTAAAAAAATACCCCATTGAATTCAACCTTCTAATAAGAG
This sequence comes from Spirochaetota bacterium, assembly GCA_023135745.1. Classification (GTDB taxonomy): domain Bacteria; phylum Spirochaetota; class JAGLSM01; order JAGLSM01; family JAGLSM01; genus JAGLSM01. The sequence continues at coordinate 717 of JAGLSM010000260.1, forward strand.
TATCTGATATTTATATGAGAAGGGGTATGCCTAAGCATGCTTCGGATTATATGGATCTTGCTCTTAAAATAGATACTGATAACCCCGAGCTCATGATAAAAATGGCTGAATGTCTGGAAAGAGCAGATGATTTGCGCTCGGCTTTGGATTATCTACATAAAGCTTACGAGAAGGATTCTCATAATACTAAGGTTTCATTTAAAATTGCTCGTATTTACTACTATTTTACAAATTATAGCAAGGCTGAAAAATTTTACTCTGAATCGTCAAAATCTCCTGAATACCGGATAGAATCCCTCAGGTTCAAGGCTGAATGTTTGCTGAAACAGGGTAACAAGGATGCTGCCTACTATATTATGACTCAGGCATTGAAAGCATGTGGAAACGATCTTTTAGCGAGCATTGAGATACTCTACAGGCTTTCTGAGTACCACATTCAGGATATGGATATTGTTGGAGGGATTGAATATCTTGAAAGAATAGAAGTGATCAAGCCGGATTATAAGGATGTGGAAAAGAAGCTTCAGAAGTTTAGAGACTTTAAAACGAATTCCAGACTTACTGAATATGCTTTTTCTTCAAACGGAGATTTTTTAAAACTTGCAAGTAAAATAATCGGTGCTATGGGGACTGTTGAGAAGAAACACAGGATAGTAAGGAAACGTGATTTTGTTTTTCATGTTTTTGCTGAAGATGATCCTATGAAAAAGAAAATTTATATTTATTTCAGCCGTAATATTTCACCTGTGGGAGAATGGGAGATTCGACAGCTTGCCGAAGAGATGCGCGTACTCAGGATTTCAAAAGGGATAATTTTCAGTGTTGGAGGATTCAGTCCTCAAGCAAGGGAATATACAAAATCCAGATTGATTAACCTCATGGATAAACAGGAAATAGCAAAGATACTTCAGACTTTAAAACATTCAAGTATGCTTAAAAACCAGAGTGTTTAAGGTTTAATTAAGAGACTGTTGCACAACCTCATAATTAAATTTTACATGTAAAAGTATCCGTTGTACAACCTGATTTTTTGAAAAATGGCTGTTTGAGCAAATAAACACTATTTATTGAACAAATTTACATCTACAAAACCGCATCTTTTACTTATTAATTCAATGCGAGTTCGTGTTTTTCAAAAAATTAGGTTGTGCAACACCCTCTTAATCAAGCTTTTTCTTTAATAATTCATTTACTACTTGTGGATTAGCCTTACCTTCTGTTTGTTTCATTACCTGACCAACAAAAAATCCCAGGAGATTTGTCTTTCCTGATTTATATTGATCTACCTGTTGTTGATTCTGTTCAATGATTTTATCCACGATGCTTTCAATTTCTCTGGTATCTGAAACCTGTTCCAGTCCTTTTTCTCTTACTATAATTGAGGGAGACTTTCCTGATTCAAGCATATAAGCAAAAACCTGTTTTGCTATTTTGCTTGTTATTGTATTTTTGTCGATTAGTTTAAAGATTTCGCCAATATCTGATGGGGGGATACTGAATTCTGTGATTGACTTATTCTGTTCGTTTAAAACTCTCATAACCTCAGACTGTATCCAATTGGCAATTTTTTTTGGCTGCTTGGGATAGGACTTGACGGCATCTTCAAAATATTGAGCCAGAGTTTTATCTGTACACAGTATCTGTGTATCTGAGGCTGTTAATCCGTATTCTTTGGCAAAACGGCTTTTCTTTTCCCTTGGCAGTTCAGGGAGATCATTTCTTATTTTATCAATATATGTTTCATCGATTATCATTGGGACAAGATCAGGATCAGGAAAGTACCTGTAGTCATGGGCCTCTTCTTTGCTTCTCATGGAAAAGGTCATATCTTTATCAGTATCGTACAGGCGTGTTTCCTGGACTATTTTCCCGCCGGAGCTTAGTACTTCTTTTTGTCTCTTTATTTCATATTCAAGAGCCTTTGCTACTCCCTTGAATGAGTTCATGTTTTTTACTTCTGCTTTTGTTCCGAGCTCTTTTTGCCCCTTTGGGCGTATGGAAATATTGGCATCACACCTGAGTGAGCCTTCTTCCATATTACAGTCGGATACCTCAATGTAGCTGAGAATTGACTTGAGTTCCGTAAGATAAAGGTAGGCATCTTCGGGAGTATGCATTTCCGGTTCGCTGACTATCTCAATCAGCGGAACACCGCAGCGGTTTAGATCCACATACGAGTTAGGGATAGCTTTATCATCAGGATGTACAAGTTTTCCCGCATCTTCTTCCATATGAATTCTTGTGACATTAAAAGTTTTCTCTTTACCGTCTTTATAGTTAACTGTGATTTTACCTCCGCTTACAATCGGCAGGTCGAACTGTGATATTTGATAGGCCTTTGGAAGATCAGGATAAAAGTAGTTTTTTCTGTCAAATTTTGAAAACCTGGCGATTTCTCCGCCGATCGCCAGACCGGCAATTACGGACTTTTTGAGGACTTCTTTATTTAAGACAGGCAGTACACCAGGATGTCCCTGGCATATTGGACAGGTTTGCGTATTAGGCTCAGCTCCGAACTTTGTTGAACACCCACAAAAGATTTTACTTTGTGTATTTAATTGGGCATGAACTTCCAAGCCTATGACTGCCTCGTATTCCATTTGGTATTCCTTTGGTTAAAATAGGTTTTTCAGGTAATGCGATTACCAGGGTTTAATAATATTAATTTGTGTTAGAAATATATTTACTGAGCAGTAGATTGTCAATTCCATAGTAGCGTACAGGTCGCGACCTGTACGTACTGCGATCTGCGTGTACTGTGACTGTACGTACGTTGCGACTTGTACGTACGGCTTGATAGATGATAAAAAAGAAAAAATTTTTAGTATGGATACAAAAAAAAGCCCGCTTGGTTTGCGCGGGCTTCTGTATCAGGAAGTGATTTTATCTTGAGTAGTA
>JAGLSM010000261.1 GCA_023135745.1 Spirochaetota bacterium
AAATCAGAGCCCATGAAATAATCGCTGGAACTGTCACTGGATATTCGTTTAACCCTTCGTAAGGCCGGAAGATAAATCCACTGGTCGTCGGATCTTCCTGCCGCGTCATAACTCCAGTTCATAAAAGTTGTCTTGCGCACATCAGCCGGAGAAAGGAACATCATGATCTTTTTTTCTACACGGCCGAAATCCTTCCAGAGCTGTCTTATTTTTCTCACCCTCTTGTCGCCGCTGGAATTTATCAGGGTCATGGTCAGATTACCCTGCTGGTCATAACCGACCGGCCTCTTATACACCTTCATCATCACCTGTAAGCCGCTTATAGACGCCGCGAAAGAAAAGACAGTGAATATGAAAATCATACTCAATACCATTGCCAGAATTTTTTTGTGTTTCATTTGAAACCTCCAATAATTTTATACTTTTTAGTTATAGCAGGGCATCCCCGCCTAAACTATTTTTCCTTCTTTTTCTTGAAATACACATTTGACATCCAAAGCATGAGGTACATAATAGTCATTGTGCCGATAAAACTCGTAAACATATTTAGCGAAACCAGTCCGCCCAATTGCCTGTTTGGAGGAAAGACGCTAAAAAGCAGAACCAGGAATCCGGCAATTACAACAGCCGCGTTAAACATAATAGCCCTTCCTGAATGATGCATGGTGTACTCTGCTGTCAGAGTTTTATCTCCGGTTTCCTCAGCATATATCTTATAACGCTCAATAAAATGAACCGCATAATCGATACCCACTCCAATCGCAATACTGGAGATGAGAGCGGTCGTCGTACTCAACGCAATATTCATCAAGCCCATTACTCCAAAGCTGATAAAAGCTGTGATCATGATTGGTATGGATCCGATTATACCCACAGTGATTTTTTTAAACATCAGAGATAACAGAATAACCACAATAATCAGGGAGAGGATCAGGCTTGATATCTGTCCTTCAAGAATCAGGCTTGTAAAGACAAGCGCCTTATATCCGGACCCCGCGTAATTAATGCTGATACCCAGCTTATCGAATTCCGGTTTATACTGTTTGATTTGTGCGATCACGCTATTAAGCGTTTTTGAATCATCATTTTTTAGTTGAAAAACAAGATTGGCTTTTTTGTAATGATAATCCACCACTTTCCAGAGGTTATCAGGATCACCCGACATTTCGTAAAGAAGCAGATACTGACCATTCATATTTAGTGTGTCAGGAATTACATTATATTTTTCATCATCCGCGTGAAGAACCTTATTCAGACGTTTTAAATAATCAGCAATAGAAAAAGAATTACCAACGACTTTTAGTTTCTTCTGCACATCCTGCTGCATCCGGTCAAGTGCCCGCAGTACTTCAGGAGTTTTAAAGGCATTTTTCTTTTTTGAAGACAGGATAACATTAAGAGTGGAGGTTCCTCCAAAATTCTCGTTGATAAATTTGTCAGTCAGCACAATATCACTGTTCTTTTCAAATTTTTCCAAAAAAGAAGAATTAATCCAGACTTTGTTCATTCCTATTATAGAAATAAAAATGACAGCCGCCGTCAGCATTATCGCAATATATTTATGCTTATGCATTCCCTTGAGGAATCCGGAGACAAGAGTGCTCTTGTTTTCTGTTTTTTCCTTTTTGTCCTTTTTCCAACCCGGAAGATTAAACGCCATCAGAGCAGCCGGGATGAGTACAAGTGAAAACACCATAGCCATCATCACACCAAAGGCAGTAAAAATACCGAAGTATTTTATTGGATACACTTGCGAAGTCAGGAGCGAGAAAAACCCGATGGCTGTAGTTACTGAAGTCATCATCACAGGCTTCCACATTTTATTGATCAAATTACTGATTGCTTCCTTTTTACCGACTGCCGGATTTGCTTTCATAAATAGATGAAGATGGCTGTACAGATGGATACCGTCAGCAACACCTATGGCAATCAGCATCACAGGTATCATGGTCGATACGGCATAAATTGGTATTTTCAGGAGCGCCATCAACCCGAATGCCCATATTGTACTGAAAAGCACAACCAGCAAGGTAAAAAACATTCCCTTAAAACTGCGCAAAACAAAAAAGAGCACAAGAATAATCACCAGAATCACAATGGGAACCATTTTCTTCATGTCCTTCGGCGCAAGGAAAGCAAGCGTTCCCTCAACAATCGGTCTCCCGGCAACATGCAGTTTTTCCGGTCCCTGATAGCTTTTTACCAGATTCAGAATACGATGATAAAATTCCTGAGAGAAAACGCCGTCTTTAATTTCGGCGATAATCACAGTCACTTTTTCGTCTTGGGAAACCAGCCGGCCGAAGATCATCTCATTATTTCGAACATTCTTCCTGATTTTTTCCAGTCCTGCTTTTGTCTTGGGAACTTTTTTATAAAAAGCACTCACATCGAGAGATTTTTCCTTACCGATTATATTTTCAGCTGTATACAGAGAGGTAACATCGGCCTTTTTGATTTCCTTCATCCGCTGAAGCTTTTTTGTCAGTTTTTTGACTTTTTGAAGCGTGCCGTGATTATATATCCCGGCAGGATTTTCAATCGCGATGATAATCCCGTCCTTGATATTGAACCATTTTTCCGCTTTATCACTATAGATAAAGGACGGATGGTCCTGGGGCATATACTTATCCAGATCCGTTTCCATACGTGAGTTAGCTCCCATTATCACAGCCAGCCCAATCGAGACAACCAGGGTAATAATCAGGACAACTTTGGGATAATCCAGCATCCTGTTCAGAATCTTTTTCATTTTTTTCTCCTTTTTTGTTAGTTATTACTTACTTACATAACAGTGTAAAAAAACAGATCCGGTCTTTTTCCGGATTATTTTCTAATCCTGTTTTTTAGTTATCAACTTTCTAATTGTTTTCCAGAGTTTTTCTCCTTCATCTTTCAGATTAAAAGAAAAGCCCGATAATTTCCATTTATTCACCTGCAGGCGTAAAGCGCCCATGGTAATTGTGGCGATCTGCTCTTCAGAAATATCAGTTCTGATTTCTTCCTGTTGTTGCCCTTTTTTTATTATCTCTACAATTCTTGTATAATTTGCCTGCATGAGAGTATAGACTTCATTGGCAAGCCGTTCATCATTCTGAAATATTTCCTCCGAGAAAATAACGGAAGCCAGTGATGGCGTTTCAGAAAAGATCTTTAAATGGGTAAAGAATATCAGCTCCATTTGATCAATATAGGATGAATTCCCTGAAACAGCAGTTTTAATGGCCTCTCGGCTGGTTTCTTTAAAATTTGACAAAATAGCAAGCAGGATGTCCATTTTACTTTTAAAATGCCTATAAATAGCAGCTTCAGAAATGCCAATGTGCTGAGCAATATTTTTAATAGTCAGATGCTGTACGCCTTCTGACGCAATAATCTCAATGGATGTAGTGACAATTTCTTCCTGTCTGGATGTCAGAGTCTGCATTATTCCACCTTTTTTATATGTTAGTTAGTATTTACTTACATATTAGACAAAAGATACGGCTCTGTCAAGGATTTTTTTTTCAGGGGAATCGTATATAACCTAACCCCCTTATTCCCCCTTCCCTCAAAGGGAATGGGGAAACATATAACTTTTGTATTTACATCCGTGGCATACAAATTTC
>JAGLSM010000262.1 GCA_023135745.1 Spirochaetota bacterium
TTAGTGATCCTTATGATATTGCCTTTGGCGGTACCGCAACATACTAAAAACAACATAAAATATATAATAAAACAAAGGGCCGTCCAATCGGACGGCCCTCTTCTATAAACCCCCAAACTCAATCCTAAAAAACTTTATTTACCCAAAATAAATCGTTAGTTTAATCTCATACTAAACATTGGAGTAACTGTGTATTCTCAGTATAAAAAAAGAGGATACCTAAGTAAAAACAGCAGGGTTTTCAGCAGGTATTTAAGATTTAAAAGTTCATTTTTAGCGTTTCGTAAAAAGGTAATGCAAAAGGGCCGGGCAAGAATGACTCTTATGGTTGCGCCTCATACTGAAAAAAAAGTTATCAGTATTCATGTATCCAATTTTACAATATCCCTTATCACTTCAATCCTTATACTAATTGTGATTTTGTCTATTGTACTTCTCAATGATAAAGAATCAAACCAGATAAAAATTAGCGGTCTTTCCAATAAATCAAAAGATCAAAAGACCCGGATAGTCTCTATAAAAAATAGTTTTACTGCTTCAGTCGGTTATCTAAAGAAATTTAATCATTATATAAATAATCTTTTTTCCATATTTGAAGGAAATAATTATTCAGATTCTCTTTTTTATTTTAACAAGGTTGCCGGGGATTATAAAAATAATGTTAAAAAAGACGAACTGAACTTTAAAACCGATTTAGACAGAATAAGTTATCTCAATGGCTATATAGAAAAAAACACACAACAGCTTATAACGATTAACCGTTTTATCCGGCATATGCGTATGCAGATGATGGACATGCCCTCCATGTGGCCTGTTTCCGGAGGGGGTATTGTTGTTGGTCCCTATGGAATGAGAAGCGATCCGTTTACCGGGGAAGAAAGGCTTCATACCGGTATTGACATTTTATGGTGGCCCGGGTCTCCAATAAAGTGTACGGCTAACGGGGTTGTTCTTGCGGCGCATAGAATGGGTGGTTACGGATTATGTATTGAGATCAAACATAAATATGGATACAATACAAGGTATGCTCATTTGCAGGCTTTTTATGTAAAAAAAGGTGATACGGTGAAGCAGGGGCAGATCATTGCGGCAATGGGAAGCACCGGTAAATCCATCGCGCCGCATCTTCACTATGAGGTAATCTACCTAAATAAACAAATAGACCCTGCCCCGTATTTAATCAAAAAACTTTAATATCTTTTTTGAGTCTGATTAATTGCGTTGGGATTGCAGAAGCTTATAAACAAATTTTCATATTAACTTGCACTAGTTGCATAACCTCATTTTTTTGACAAATGTACTGTTTGAGTAGCAAATGGTACAATATTCAAATAAATCTAGATAAAGAAACGTGCTTCTTTGCTTAATTAATTAAATACGAGTTTACATTTTCAAAAAAATGAGGTTTTGCAACATTCTTTATTAACCCATTAGAGCTTTTAGCCCGATTATATCGGGCAAAAAGCTCTAATAGACCAGATTACTGCTGACTTCTTTTCCGGTTACAAGACTGAGATTTGCTAGAGACATATTATAGTTCATTACGGTTTCATAATACTGTTTTCGCTTGAAGAGGAAGGCGGTTAGTCCTTCCAGCAGGTCTTTTGCTTCAACGGTTCCTGTCTGGTATCCTGCCATGCTGAATATCATCCACTTTTTTGCGATTTTAATGGCAGCTCTCAGGTCTTTAATCATTTTTTTATTTTGAAAAAGTGTCATGTAAGCGTTTTTTACTTGAAGTTTTATTCCATTTTTTGCGTATGGTCTTAGTTTTATCAGCTTATCTTTTTCTCCGTCGGTTTGTTTGATTTTTCCTTTTGTTGACCAGAAGTCGAGGCTCCATTTCAATCCTACGGCAGCTCCAACGTCTATTCCATTATATGGATCGTTCAGAAAGCTGTTGTCCTGTTTATCTGAAAGAGGGGAGTAATTAAAATTAAAAATTGCGCCCACAAAAAATACGGGAAGAGCCTGACCTCGCATTGCCTTTGCCTTTGATGTTAGGGCCTGGATTCCGTAGTTAAGCTGCTTCCATTCCGGATAATTCTTATATGCTGATTTTATATAATGGTTTAACGATTTTATCTTTGTCATGTCTAGATATATATATTTTTCTTTTAATTTCAGGACATCATTTTTTGATAAACCTATTTTCAATTTCAGCATATCCAATGCAAGGACTTCACTTTTTTTTGCTTCATCATCGTATTTTTTAAGCTCAAGCATTCCCAGTTCAAGGCGTGATAAATCGGCTCTGCTGATTTTGCCTGATCCCTTCGCAAATTCTTTCCTGGCATAATCAAGAGCGCTCCCAATATTTTTAAAACCGAATTTAAGAACTTTTATCATTCTCTTTACGTACAGATAAGCATAGTAATATTTTTTTATTTCTAATGCTATTTGTGTTTGCTTTTGCCTGTAGCGTTCTTTTTCCACCAAGAGATTTTTTGCGGTCGCGTCTTTCGCACCGCTTATTGCGCCCCATGTATAAATAGGTTGGATAAGCTGAACATTCAGGCTGTAATATGGACCCCATTTGCTCCAATCCCTTGAAAAGCTCATGTAGTCACCTTCCCGTTTTGCGTCCAGAGTAAGAAAAGAAAACAACTCCAGTTTAGGATAAGCAAGTCCCTTTGCCCAGTCTCTCTGTCCTTCGGCACTTTTTATATCGCCTTTTTTACTTTTAAGTTCACTGCTGTTTTTGATTGAGTAGGATATGCAGTCATTTAGGTTGAAAGTATATTCTCCGGCAGGGGTAGAAAATGATTTAATTGATATGAGAAAAAGTATGAGGAGTATGTTTTTATACATTTATTTTTTCTTCCTGATTTGTTTGAGTTTTTTCTCCATGAGGGAAATGAGTTTTTGGAAATTCCACTTGTTTATAATTTTGTTGAACTGGTTTTTATAGTCTTTTACAAGGCTGCTGTTGTCTAGAAGTATATTAAAGACACGCCAGATTTTACCGCTCTTATATAGTATAAAATCAGTTTGAACAGTCATGTCATCTGAAGGGTCATACATTGTTGTATTTACCCTTATTGTGGTTTCGTTTATTTTTGTGTTTGGTTTATAAGTGATTTTCACTTGCTTGAAATAGTCGTTATTTGAAGGGAATGCCATTTCTTCAACGAGTGGGACAAACAAGTTTATAAAATTTGACTTTTGTCCTTCAGTGAGTTTCGGCCATTGGGTTTTCATTGCGGATATTCCCATTTTCTTAATATCAAGAATTAGTGATAGTTGTGTCTTGATTGCCGCGTGTTTTTTAAGCTCCGCAGTTGGCAAATCTTTCTTCCCGTTGTATATTGTCATATAATGTACAAGCGCCTTAATGCTGCCCATTGGAGTATCTAAAGTAGGGGCTGTTTCTAATGAAAATGAAATTGATGAAACGGCAATTAAAACTATTATAATAAGTATTCTTCTCATTTTTTTCTCCTTTTAAAACGGACTCATGAGTCCGTTAATAATATAATAAAAATCACAATTAAATGATAAATTTCTCAACAATTAAAAAGACACTGAATTTTAGTTAATTACATCACAATCCCAAACGAGTGCCTTATTTTGTTCTACCTCTGACCTAAGGTGTAAATTTTGTTAAA
>JAGLSM010000263.1 GCA_023135745.1 Spirochaetota bacterium
TTTTTCTGGTTATCCCAGTAAAGCTCTTCTGTCTGAAGGGTTCGTCCGGTAGAGGATTTTACAAATACGCTTTTCTTTGAAATTATCTTTCTGCTTTTCTGATATATTATACCTCTTCGAGCCCTGAGTGTTGAAACATGCTGTCCATTTTTGTAAAAAAACATCAAAAAATCCGTAAGGTAAACCTTCTGTTCTCTCTCAAATATTCTTCCTTCACGAGCCCTCAGGCGCCACAGCATCTGTCCGTTTTTCTCTACACAAGTTCTTATGAATGTCTTAATAATTGATGTGGGAATCTTCTTCTCGTTTTTAGTTTTAATATCTTTACCTGTCTTTTCGGAACCTCCCGAAAAGATAATGGAACATGAGGTAAAAATAAAAGCAGCCAAAAAAATCGTAAGAGTTTTCAAATTACCTTCGCCTCCAGGATATCATGTATATGGATAAGACCTTCAGGTCTATTATCACTATCGACAATAATCAATGAAGTAATTTTACCTTCCATTAGTTTCAAAGCCTCACCAACAAAAGACAATTTTGAGATTGTTTTTGGGTTTTTTGTCATAACACTCCCCATGGTCATCTCAAGTAAATTATCGTATTTTAAAAGGAGTCTCTTTAAATCACCATCCACTAAAATTCCTTCAAGCTTCCCTTTATCATCAACGACTATCGCGACACCCCTGTTCCTGTGACTGAGTATCTCCTGTAATACATCCCGTATTTTTATTTCACTTTTTACCAGAGGAAGATCATCTGTTTCCATTAGATCCTCCACCCTGAGAAGCTGTTTACCGAGACTTCCTGCCGGATGAAACATCGCGAAATTCTCAGGTTTAAAATCCCTCATTTTCATAAGGGCAACTGCCAAAGCATCACCAAGGGCAAGGGTGGCTGTAGTACTTGTGGTCGGCGCAAGATTATTGGGACATGCCTCTTCTCCAATATCAATCCCAAGAGAAATATCCGCGGCTCTTGCCAGAGTATTATCAAGATTATTTGTAATAGATATTATAAAAACACCAAGTCTCTTTATAAATGGAAGCATTACGGATATCTCGCGGGTTTCTCCGCTTTTTGATATTGCTATAATAACATCATTTCCCACTACAATACCCAGATCTCCATGCCCGCCTTCCGCAGGATTAATAAAAACAGCAGGAGTACCGGTGCTTGAAAAAGTAGCCGCTATCTTGTTGCCGATATGCCCTGACTTACCCATACCTGAAACAACAACCTTACCTTTACAGTTAAAAAGAGCTTCAACCGCGCGAGCAAACTTATCATCCAGAAGCGACTCAAGATGCTCAAGCGCTTTTGATTCATTGGAAAGAGTTTCTTTTCCCCATTTAATGATGTTTTTAAAATCTTTCATATTATTCAAATGTCCTGACAAGTTCATTGAGTTTTTTTACTTCAGATAAAAATTTTTCCATTTCACCGAGAGGATACATGGACGCGGCATCAGACAAACCGTTTTCAGGATCTGGATGCACCTCCATAAAAAGAGCGTCAGCCCCTGATGCCACAGCAGCCCGCGCAAGCGGTACAATAAATTCCCTGTTACCGCCGCTTATATTGCCCAAGCCGCCCGGCTGCTGAACAGAGTGTGTAGCATCAAATACTACAGGACAGAACTCCTTCATAACAGGAATTGCCCTGATATCGGTAACAAGGTTGTTATATCCGAAGGTAACTCCGCGGTCTGTTAACAGTATATTTTTATTACCGCTTTCTACAACCTTTTCAACTGTTTTTGATATATCCCAGGGGGCCATAAACTGTCCCTTTTTTATATTAACGATTTTTCCGGTTTTCGCGGCAGCAACAAGCATATCTGTCTGTCTGCATAAAAACGCCGGTATCTGCAGCATATCCGCGACTTGCGCTACCTCATCCATCTGATCGGGGAGATGAACATCTGTAACAAAAGGAAGATTAAGTTCTGTCTTTATAGATTTGAGAATTTCCAGACCATTTTTTATTCCCGGCCCCCTGTATGAATCAATGGATGTCCTGTTAGCCTTGTCAAATGAAGCCTTAAAGATAAGAGGAATGTCCAGTTTTTCGCAAATAGCCTTAAGTTTCTCCGCAATTTCAAAGGTGAGTTTCTCACTTTCAATCACACAAGGACCGGCAATAAGAGCCAGAGGATTCCCTGTTCCTATTTTAAATGACCCGCAGTTAACGGAGGTTATTTTCTCCATAAAAAATCTCCAAATTATTTTGTTAAATTTATAATAATAAGCCGTTCACGTTAAATATAACGCTGAAAATGGTAAATTCGTAGGAGTTGAGAAAGAATATTTCATACTGAGTTGTTAACAGCTGTAAATTCGCTTAAATTCACCTGTAAATTTCATGATCTATTGAAAAATATCCAATAATGTACTATAATGGAAGTAAGGGTTTTATAACCAAATTTAACATATTTTATAACAAAGGTTATTACAATGAAACTACTCATTAAATTCCCTTTAATATTTATTGTTATTCTATTCCTGTTTAATTACGCCTGTACAGATATAGATGACGATTTAGGTCTCGATGATATTATCGAAAGTTATAGTGATATCACAGCTTCCCGTATTAAAAGAAGGTCAATGAATATAAACTGGCTGAAAATTTCCGACAAAGTGCGTGAGATGGAACATCTTCAGTACAAGGTTGTCCGTTCATTAGAGCCGAATATTGATACAGTATATAACGCGCTTGCCAACGGACTGCTTGAAATGAACTGGACTACAAATACCAACACCGTATCAATAACAAATCTCGAAATTGACACAATATACTACTTTAATGTTCTGGTAAAAGACGATATCGGAAGAACCGCCATATATAAAATGAAAGAAGTCAGGACTCTTGACCCAAACACTCCGCTTCCCGGAAATGACGGAACAATGTCTATAAGCAACATTTCGACAAATTTTATTACAATCAGCTGGATAGAAGCACAGGATGAAAATTTCACGCAGGCTGATCTTAATTACAGGATATACTATTCCACAGCCAATAATATTGATACACTGGAAAATATTAAGTTAAAGGGAACACCTGTCGCAAACTTCTCTAACAATGTTACGTCCCTTTCCGCAACAGGTCTTACTGAGGGAACCATATACTATTTTAATGTTATTGTATCTAACAACAACGGCTATACAGCTCCTTATAATACAATATCTGAAAGAACAGCAGACTCAAATCCTCCTGTTCCGGGAAATTCGGGTAATTTCATGCTTATGAAGGTTCTCAGCAACAGTATGGATGTAGTCTGGACAAAGGCAAGCGACACATATACTGATGAAACCAATATTGAATACAAAGTGGTTTACTCGCCTTCAGATAATGTATCAACTGTAGCTGACGCGGAGTCAAACGGTACAATTATAACAGACTGGACAAAGGATATTGATACAGCTTCAGCGTCAGGATTGGGTATATTAACCACATATTATTTTAATGTTATTGTAAAGGATCACTGGGGAAATAAAGCTGTATATACAAGTGACTGGAGAATAACACCTGAAGCAAACGGAAATTATCTATACAATCATGGTTTTACCGGTGCAACTAGTGCCTTCACCGCATAAATT
>JAGLSM010000264.1 GCA_023135745.1 Spirochaetota bacterium
TTTAATTATCCTTCTTTTTTTATTTGTATCAATTAATGCTGTTGCAGATTTAAGAAATAACAAGCTTGATAAGCATTCAAAGGCCATTTTAAAAGACATTAGTATAGATGTTGATATCACTGTTTTTCTAAAAAATAAGAATGCCGGAGCTTTGACAGCATTAATCGAGCTTTTTAAACAATACAGGGCGGAAAACAGCCGCATTAAGTATAGTTTAATGGGGACGGAGGTTGTTAAATCCCCGTATAGTAAACATGGCGTTATCCTCCTTAAAACCAGGCGGACTCTTCTCGGCAAGGATCTGCAAAAATCAAAACTCCTCCGACCCTCTGATTATATAAGAAAAACAGTTAAAAATGGAGAAAAAGTCCTTGCATTTGACAATTCCAAAATAATCAGCGCTATTGATACTGTTTCTTCAATAACAGTTATCGATGTACTCAATAAGATTTCCAGTTGGGTCTGGGGATTGCCGCTGATTATTCTTCTGCTTGGTACAGGGGTATTTTTAACAATTAAGCTTAGATTTATTCAGTTCAGGGGGCTTGCCAAGGCTCTTAAACTTGCTTTTATCGTACGTGAAGAAAAGGACGCGGAAGGTGAGATTAACCATTTTCAGGCATTGATGACTGCTCTCGCGGCAACTGTTGGAACAGGGAATATTGTGGGAGTCGCGACTGCAATTACTGCGGGTGGACCCGGCGCGCTTTTCTGGATGTGGGTTACCGGATTTGTAGGAATGGCCACAAAATATGCCGAGGCCGTGCTTGCGGTAAAATACAGAAAAAAAGAAACATTCAAAAATGCTCATGGAGAATCTGTAAGTGAAATTTCGGGTGGTCCGATGTACTACATTACTCACGGACTTAAAAAGAAATGGCTTGGTATTGTATTTGCCGTGTTTGCTGCTATAGCAGCTTTTGGAATAGGGAATATGGTTCAGTCAAATGCTGTTATCAAGGCTGTTGGAATTTCTCCTGTCATTGGAGGTATTATCATCACTCTTCTAACAGGGCTTGTGATTATAGGAGGAATAAAGGAGATTGGAAAGGTTACAGGGGTGCTTGTCCCATTTATGATTTCCCTTTATATACTTGGGGGTCTTGTTATAATAATACTCAATATCGGAAAAGTTCCTGCCGCGTTTTTATTGATTTTTAAAGGGGCATTCAGTCCTATGTCAGCGGCAGGAGGTGTTCTGGGATTCACTGTGATGAAGGCAATTAACAAAGGTGTTTCGCGGGGTATTTTTTCTAATGAGTCAGGTCTTGGAAGCGCGCCCATAGCTGCCGCTGCCGCAAAGACAAAACATCCGGTAAGTCAGGCTCTTGTTTCTATGACACAGACTTTTATTGATACTATTATTGTATGCACAATTACCGGGCTTGTGATTATAATGTCGGGACTCTGGACAAGTGTAACAGGTCCCGAACTTACGCAGAAGGCTTTCGGGTGGGGGATCGGGTTTGGCAGCCACATCGTAACTATAGGGATAACCCTTTTTGCTTTTTCTACTATAATAGGGTGGTATTACTACGGCGAAAGGTCTGTTCATTTTTTATTCGGGCATAAGGCAATAATTCCCTACAAAATACTCTGGGTAGGTTTTGTTTTCGTTGGAGCTGTTTCAAAGCTGGAATTTGTGTGGAGTTTCAGCGATATAATGAATGGAATGATGGCCATCCCGAACCTGATCGCTCTTCTAGGCTTAAGCGCTGTTATTGCTTTTGAGACAAAGGATTTTTTTAAAGTCAAAATTCCTGATTGATTGGATGGGTATTGACAGACTTTGAAATTTATACTACAATGATATTAGAAGGGATATAGCTGGATATCATTAAAAAGTATTTAAAAAATTTATTTTGTAAATCAGCTATTTAAAATTGTAAACCGCGTTAAATTGGGGTGATGTAATATTGAGATTAAAATAGTCTCCGCGGAAATTAAAGTAAATTAATATTGAATGTAAAAAAGCCATTTAAAGTCATTCAAATTTATTAAACCTGGATATTTATGCAGTATTTGCTGCGTGTCTTATCATATTTTTATTTAATAGTTATGTAATTAATATACAAATTAAAATTAATATTGGAGGAACATGTAATGCCGAAAAAAACAAAATGGGTAAAATTAGGAATCATTTTTGTCTTAATGTCATTAATAACGGTAATGACAATAGCTGACGATCTTCCTGTTGCAAGCGTAGGAACCAATGTCTTAATCAATCCGTCTATGTCAAGCTGGACCGGGTGGGAAAAAAAATGGTGGCCAAGCGGTGCGGGTATTTTGAATCTGGAAGGATTTCATGGGATGGAACCCGGTTATTCGACCCGTGGTATGTATATGTATTCAGTATATACAATCGGAGAATCTCAAGCTTGGCTTGACAGTACTATTATACCTTGGGGTGCTAATAAAATAGGGTTGGCATCTATCTGGTATTTAGCAATGTATACTTATAATAGATATGCTGTTTATTATCCTAATCTGACAGGTGGAGAACTATTTCTGGAAGTGGAATATCTATCATCGGGTGGTTTAGTATTAGACAGGCATAGAACTGTTATTGACCAAAGTTATATCACATCTGCAACGAATCTATGGAGACAATTATCTATTGTAACACTGCCAAGTCCTCCCGGAACAACACAGGCACGATTTCTGGTTGGTCTGGACAAAGGTTTCACAGATTTGGCAACCCGTATGATCTTAACAGTTGATGTTGCTTTCTTAGGTGAAGCAGAATTAATAATTCCGCCAAAAAAATATGTTGTATATAGTGAAACTACATCCGGTGAAGAATACTATGTTTTCGATACCACAGGTGGTTTATGGATAGAAAATCCTAATTTGGAAATTACTAACACCTCTAATGCCTATGAGGGTTCATCCGCGTTTGAGTTAACTGCTCAGAGCAATAAATGGTTCAGCATGGGTCTGGATATTAACACAAATACGGGGTCCAAAGATTTATCTGACTATTCATATGGCGGATCTCTTAACCTTGCTTTGAAAACAAGCAGTAGTGAGCATTTTAAAATTGGTCTTAAAAATGGAACAAATGAATCCTGGATTAATTTTGTCAGTGACGGCACACCTTACGGTTTTTCACGTAATGGTACTTGGCAAATGGTTCAGATACCGATATCTCATTTTGCGGGACTTGGAGATATGAAAAATATGAATCAAATGCTCATGATTTCAGGAAATGCTCCGGAAACAACCTTTACAATGAGTATTGATGATATCTATTTTAATTCAGTATCAACTAACGCGGCAAACCATAAAGCGCAAATGATTACACCGGTACCCGGATCTATCTTGGGAATAACAGGCACCGCGTTCAGGTGGACAAGAGGTATTGGTGTTACTGAATATATAATTTCAATTGGAACATCAGTAGGCGCTACAAATATTTATGATCAATCAACAGATGTAGATACAATTGCCTTTATAACATCAATTCCAAAAAATGGTCAAACAATATATGTCCGTTTATGGTCCAAGATTGATGGAGCCTGGGAATATAATGACTATACCTATGGGACATCTACCTTGGGACAGCCACACAAATATATAATTTATAGTGAAA
>JAGLSM010000265.1 GCA_023135745.1 Spirochaetota bacterium
ATTATAACTGAAGTAGATGTTATACAGCAGCTGGTTGACGAATTCGCGTCATTTGCCCGCCTCCCGAAAAAAAACGAGGTAAATGTAGAAGTAAATAATTTAATAAGAAAAATTATAGATGTTTTTATTGAGAGTAATACTGATATTACTTTTTCAGTTCAGCTTCTTTCTGAGCCTTTGAGATTGATGATGGATAGAAATCAGATGAGAAGAGCTATTGGTAATCTTGTTAATAACAGTATTAATGCGTTAAGAAGTAATACTGAACAGGTTCAAAGCGAGAGACATATTTCCATATCTCTTGAAATAGTAAAAGACAAAGGCGGACTTTTAATATCAATAAAGGACAATGGCCCGGGAATTAATGATGATACTAAACCTCACATATTTTCACCTTATTTTTCAAAAACGCAGGGAGGTACAGGTCTGGGTCTTGCTATTGTAGAGAAGATTGTAATTGAACATAAAGGAGAGATCTGGTTTACCTCTGAGGAAGGTAAGGGTTCAGCTTTTTATATTGAGATGCCTATAAAAAAGGAGAAGCAAAATGATTAATTTTTTAATCATAGATGATGAAAAAAATATTAGAAAGACTTTAACCGGGGTTCTTGAGGATGAAGGTTATGCTGTTATTACGGCTTCAGATGGTCCGGCAGGTTTAAAGGTATTGGATACTAACAGAATTGATATTGTCCTTCTTGATATTTGGCTCCCTGATATGGGAGGAATGGATGTCCTTAAAGAAATTCGTAATGGGTATCCTGCTGTTCTGGTTATAATGATATCAGGACATGGTACTGTAAATCTGGCTGTTGATGCAATAAAGAATGGAGCATTTGATTTTATCGAAAAACCTCTTTCAATAGACAGGCTGCTTCTTGTTATTAATAAGGCTCTTAAAATGAGGAAACTGGAACAGGAAAATTACAGTCTGAAAAATAAAATGAAAAAAAATTACACAATGATAGGGGAAAGCCCTGCTTTAATAAAAATAAAAGGAATTATTCAAAATACAGCGGCAACAAACGGCAGAGTTCTTATTACCGGTGAAAACGGTACAGGAAAGGAGATGATCGCGAAGAATATTCATATTATGAGTGACAGATCCGGCAAGCCTTTTATTGAGGTAAACTGTGCGGCAATTCCTGAAAATCTGATTGAAAGTGAACTCTTTGGTCATGAAAAGGGTTCCTTTACCGGAGCGATTAATACCAGAGTTGGAAAATTTGAACTGGCCAATCAAGGCACTATATTTCTTGATGAGATCGCGGATATGTCACTTCAGACACAGGCAAAGGTCCTGCGGGTTTTACAGGAGATGGAGTTTGAAAGGGTAGGCAGTATTAAGACAATACTTGTGGACGTAAGAGTAATAACCGCGACCAATAAAAAATTGAAAAATGAGATACGGAATGGTAATTTCAGAGAGGATCTTTATTACAGGCTCAATGTAATTCCGATTCATATTCCCCCCCTAAGAGAAAGAAAAGAAGATATTCCGCCTTTGATAGATTATTTTACAGATTATTTTTGTGTATTAAACAACAAAAAGGAAAAGAGCTTTACAAAACGCGCGTTATCTATATTTTTGAAGAATGACTGGCCCGGTAACATAAGAGAACTGCGGAATATGATAGAGCGTATAGTAATAATGGTGCCGGACTCGTTGATTGATGCGGAGCACATTCTTTCATTTTTTACTGATAAAAAAATATCTCCAGCTAAAGAAGATAAAAAAGAGTATCAGAATCTTAAAGAAGCACGGGATGATTTTGAAAGGGAATACATTCATAAAAAACTTATTGAGAACAGCATGAATGTCAGCAAGACAGCGCTGTCTCTTGGAATAGAAAGAAGTAACCTTCATAGAAAGATAAATAACCTTAAAATAAGGGTTGTAAAAACCTGATATTTATTGACATGTTAACATTCGTATAGTATCTTGTCATCGGAGGCTCAAATGAAGGAAATGACAAAAAAACAAAAAGAAGTATATGATTTTATCCGTTCAAAAATAACACGTCAGGGTTTTCCTCCCACCGTTCGTGAAATAGGTCACAAATTTTCAATTTCTGTAAAAGGTGCCTATGACCACCTGAAGGCTATTGAACGCAAAGGTTTTATACGATGTGCAACAAGTAAATCCAGAGCTATAGAAATACTGGATAAGGTTTCGGTTGTTAACGATTTAATGATTCGTGTTCCATTACTTGGAAGAGTAGCTGCAGGTTTGCCTCTGCTTGCTGATGAATTTATTGAAGAAGAGTTTCTGCTTCCAAGGTCTCTTTTGGGTGAAAGCGATTTATTTGCTCTGAGAGTTAAGGGTGACAGTATGATAGATGCAGGAATACATGATGGAGATCTTGCTCTTATCCGCATGCAGTCATTTGCCTATGACGGTGATATTATAGTTGCATTGATAGAAGATGAAACAACTGTAAAGAAGTTTTATCATGAAGAATCGCATATCAGACTTCAGCCTGCCAATGACAGTTATAAGCCTATTATAGTTAATAATGTTGAAATAGTAGGAAAGGTAGTCTGGGTTTTTCGAAAGATTTCTTAAGGATATCCGGATGAACAAAGGAAGAATTAAACAAATATTCATGCTGTTTAATTTTATGATATTTTTGTTAATTCTATCTGTTTGTAATATTAAAAATCCCAATGTGAAGTCTGTTTTTATACCTGAACATATAAACAAAGTTTATGTGTTTCATTTTCTCAACAATACAAAGATACGTGATTTTCCTTTAAAGATTTACAGTGAGATTGAAACTCTATTAAGCCTGTCAAATGAAGTCAGCGTGGTAAGTCTACCTAAACAGGCTGATGCCTTTGTTGAAGGTTCCATTAAAAGGCTTTTTTATCAGCCGATGACCTACACTTCTTCCGGGGACCCGGATAGGGTAAGGTACTATCTTGAGATTGATTTTTCATTTAAGGATATAAAGAAAGGGAAATATCTCCTCAAAAATGAAAAGGTTTTTGTTGTTAGATTTATCAATTTATTTACTCCTCCAATTGCCGACAGGATTCTTACTCACGACGAAATGATTAAGGAAATTTCAGGAAAGATTGTTTATCTTTGCAGAACCGGTTTGCGTCAGGATTTGAATTTAATGTACGGATACGAGAACAGGGTGCTTATTGAAGATGACGGTACATTAATCGGTGGTGAAAAGAAAAACTATGATACTAATAATGATGGTCTTGACGACAGGTACCAGTACCTTACGAATTCTGACGGGTTGACAAATATTAACAAGTAAGGCTTTAATATGAAAAAAGTTCCTATTTATCTTTTACTCGGCTCGGAGCTTTTACAGAAAAAAGATGAAATAAAAAATATTCTAAAGCTTCATGGTATTGACGCGGGAGAACATTCCGCCCAGAAAGTTATGTATTTTGCTTCCGAGACAGCAATTGAAGAAATTCTGACTGAATGTCTGACACTCCCTTTTTTTGCTAAAAACAAAGCGGTAATAGTTCAGGAAGCTGAAAAACTTTCTTTTCCTATCCTCAAGGATTATCTGTTAAATTATTCTGAACAGACTATCTTGATCCT
>JAGLSM010000266.1 GCA_023135745.1 Spirochaetota bacterium
TCCATGTCCTGTAATCTCCGGGATTAATTCCTCCTATCGGGGTTGACTCAGAAATTATTACAGGCTTTTTTTTGTCACGCGCGAAATCAATTACTTTATTTAAAAATATGCCCGGAATTCCGTTAACAAACTGATGGTCGTAAATACTGATGCCGACCCAATCCACATAACTGTCTCCGGGATATAAGTCTGAAAGACTATATCCATTATATGGAGTATCAGCCCATGAATGCCATACAAAAGCAACGTTTGATACGTTGTTTGCTCTGATGCGGTCTACGATATACTGATAGGCGCTTTTATATTCTGCCGGTTCAAACATGTTATGGGTTCCGTCAAACTCATATCCAATATGTAAGTAAATCGGGATATTGGCGGTCTTTGCCCAGTTACAGAAAGTATCAATATTTATATCATAATCTCCTGCAAGTGTATTTGCAGAATAATTAACACCATATTTTGCAACACCAACCATCCACAACCCAACCTGAGTTGCAATATTTGTATAGGTTTCAGCCATCCATCCGGTATTCTGAATATTGTCTCCGCCGCTGTTAAGATCATTTGTAATACCGTCATTATTATGTATTGCAATAACTGAACCATAACCGCCTGCAATACCAATATTGCTAAAATGCAGAGGTACATTAACTCTGTCGTATGCTGTAAGTAAAAGCACTTTCCCGGAAGGTGGAACAAATTTTGTCTGCTCGTATGTTATATCATATGACGAATCTGGAACTGTATTAATTGCAAGTGCTGTTTGGTTGTATGAGGCATTTGCATTTGGTAGTCCGTAATCAGCTGATTCAATCCACCAGTATATGTCATCCACAACCAATGTGTCAGATCCTATTGCGCCTGCTTCACTAGTCATCATAAACAGTATGCTGATTTTGTCCCATTCAATGTAGTATGATGTGGAAAAATTTGTGGTTATGGTTTCCCAATCACCTGTTCCTGTATACCCCAAATCAGCAAGCATCCATGATGTTTTTTCAACGTCATTTAATATTGGGCTGTCATTATATATGCCGGATTGGATACTTATTCTCACGTTAGTAGAAGAGACAGGAGAACCCTTGATTCTGAATGTTATATTCCAATTCCAGCAGCTGTTCATTTCTACCCGTTTTGTTTCAGTGGAAGCAGGAGAAACAACAAATGCCTTGCAAAATCCCCACCATCCTTTTATGTCATTGTTATATATAATCTGCCATGCTGAATTTCCTTCATAAGCTGAAATAGTCCCTGAAAGGGTAGTCCGGTTTATCCAGGATCCGTTGGCACTCCACTGTATTATGTTTTGAGATTCAGGCGATTGATTTGACCATCGTTCTGTAAATATAGGAATATAGTTTGTTCCGTTTTCTGTAATTGCAAATGGATTAAGACTGCTGGAACTGCTGTTCGAACTGCTGCTGGAACTCACCGGAATTATTTCTTCATTTGTACAGCTTGAAATAATGAGCAGTACAAAAAGGATTGATAAAAAATATTTTTTAAAAGATGTGTACATACTCCTATTTTACAACAGAAATTGCGGATTTTCCACTATTTCACGATACAAGCAGGTTATATATCAGATTTTTTAAGTATATACTCATGTATTTTTTTTGCTGACTCCTGTCCATGATATATAGCTTGAACTACAAGAGAAGCTCCTGTATCTGAATCCCCTGCCGCGAAAACACCATCAACTGATGTTGTGTAATCGGCAAAGGTTTTTAAGTTGCCCTTTTCATCAATCTCTAAACCCATTTCAGATAGCAGATTACTATATTCTGTATGCAAAAATCCCATAGCTAAAAACACCATGTCAATTTTTAAAACAAACTTACTTTCAGGTATTTCATTCATTTGTAGACGGCCGTCTTTTTTTGATGCCTTCCAATCAATTTTCAAACAATGTGCTTCTTCCACATTATTATTTTTGCCTGTAAACTTTTTTATAAGAATAGACCATTCTCTGTTTACACCTTCTTCATGCGATGATGAGGTTCTTAGTATCATTGGCCATTCAGGCCAGACCGGATTCCACGTTTTATCCCAAGCATCGGGCTTTTTCATAATCTCAAACTGATAAACTTTTTTCGCGCCCTGCCGGTTTGCTGTACCAACACAATCTGATCCGGTATCACCTCCGCCTATTACAAGTACATTCTTTCCTTCTGCTGAAATTATTTCATCCTTAGTAAGAGTCCCTTTTACACGAAGATTTGATTCTGTCAAATAATCCATTGCAAAATCTATACCGTCAAGTTCACGCCCGGGAATCTTTAAATCACGTGGTTCGCCTGCTCCTGTAGTAAGGAGAATGACATCAAAAGATTTTTTCATATATCTGTAAGATAAGTCTACACCTATGTTGACTTCTGTCTCAAATTTTATTCCTGAGGTTTTCATTAAGTTTATTCTTCTATCCAGTACCCATTTCTCCAGTTTGAAATCAGGAATGCCATACCTTAATATTCCGCCTGCTTGATCTGATTTTTCAAATACTGTAATGTTATATCCAATTTTTCTTAATGTCTGAGCAGCTGAAAGACCGGCCGGGCCTGAGCCAATGATTGCTATCTTTTTTTTAATCTCAATATCTGGTGCTGACGATTTTACCCAACCCTGTTTAAATCCATTTTCAATAATTGCGAGCTCTATTTCTTTTATTGTAACAGGGCTATTATTTATTGATAGTGTACATGAAGTCTCACAGGTTGCCGGACATACACGGCCGGTTATTTCCGGAAGAGAGTTTGTAGCCAGAAGTCTTTCTAATGCGTCTTTCCACTGACCCTTATATATTAGATCGTTCCATTCGGGGATTAGATTATGCAAAGGACATCCTGTAGCATGACAGAATGGTATGCCGCAGTCCATACATCGTGATGCCTGATTTTCTATTTCATTATTTGATAAGTATTCAAGCACGTCTTTATAATCTTTAATTCGCTTTTTGACGTTTCTGTATACAGAAGTTTTTCTATTTACTTCGATAAAGCCTGTAGGTTTTCCCATTATCTAAATACCTCCTCAGTCATTGTCACAATTTCTGAATCTTTGAAATGACTTGTCTTTATACGCTTAAGGGCTTTTTTATAATCAATTGGAAAAACTTTCACAAACTTTGGCAGCATTTCTTCCCATTCTTTTATAATACTCATCGCATATTTACTATTTGTATATTCAATATGCTTTTTAATTAAGCTATAAAGATAATTTATGTCTTCTTGTGATGTAACAGGCCCAAGATCAACAATTTCAAGGTTACACTTAGTATCAAAAAGCTGGTCTTCATCAAACACATAGGCTATACCGCCACTCATGCCGGCGGCAAAGTTTACACCTGTTCTTCCAAGCACCACAACGCAGCCGCCGGTCATGTACTCACAACCATGGTCACCAACTCCTTCCACAACAGCGATAGCTCCGCTATTGCGCACTGCAAAACGTTCACCGGCCATACCATGAATATATACTTCACCTCTTGTAGCGCCAAAAAGACTAACATTACCGGTTATTATATTATTTTGAGGACGAAAAGATGATCCTTTGTGAGGATATAGTATTA
>JAGLSM010000267.1 GCA_023135745.1 Spirochaetota bacterium
CTGTCAGATAAAGGATCTTACATATTATCAATCTGAGGCTTTGCAATATCTTAAGGAAGGTGACCTTCAAAAAGCAAAGACTTCATATGAAAGCGCTTTAAAATTACACGAGACACATTCCCATATTTTATATAATCTTGCTAATGTATATTTTAATTTAAAAAATTACAAAGACGCCAAGAAATACTATATCAAATCAATAATTGAAAATACAAATTTTACGGAAGCTTATTACAATCTAGGTTTAACTTATATGGAATTGAATGAGCCATCAAAAGGTTATTTATCTTTTTTGGAAGCTCAGAAAAAAGGAACAAATTTTATAAAGGCTTATCTGAGCCATTCCTATTATTTGTTAAGGAATAATAAGAACGCAGATGCTTTAAAACTTCTTAAAAAAATTGTCAAATCACATACAAATGATTTTAGTCTTTACTATAATATTGGTTTCATAGAATACGATTTGAATAAATTTGGTTCGGCTGTGACAAATTTCTCAAAGGCAATGAAAATAAATAAAACGCATCTAAATACCAGGATATATCTTGCGAGATCTTATTTAAAAACAGGAAACCATAAGGAAGCTTTAAAGATTATTAATAATATTAAAATTTATAAAAGCAACATTCATGTAGGTTTGCTTACTGCTGAGTACCATATAAATAAAAAAAAATGGGATAAGGCATACGAAATTTTAAAAAAGATAACGGATATTCACCCTGATAACTATCAGCTTAATATGTTATTAGGTGAGTATTATTTTGTAAAAAAATCATACGATGATGCGGTTTTATCCTATAAGCGTGCATCAAATATAAAATATAAAAGAAAAGAGCCGTTTATAAAAATTGCTGAACTCTATATGCTTCAAAGGAAATATAGTAAGGCAAGGAGGATTTTGGACAGGCTTGCAAAGTCCTATAAGGATGATCTTTCTATAATTCGGCCCCTGATGGACGTTTATTATAGAGAAACTTATTTTGATAAGGCTTTAAAATTCGGGAAATTACTTATGAAGCTTGATAAAAAAAATCATCACGCGCAAATAATTACAGGTTTATGTTATATTCGCGCTGAGGATGAAAGTTTCAGAGATTTAAAAAAAGGGATCGCTTTATTATGGCCAAGAAGAAAAGATAAGCCGAAAAATAAAGTGATGCTGAGATACCTGTTAAAAGCTCTTAAAGAGATAAAAGATGAAAAGAAAATAAATCAGTTAAAGCTATTATTATCTAAAAAGAATAAATCAGTTTATAAAAGAAGGGCTTTAACTGGAAGAGTTAAGTAGTTTTTCGACTTGCATGATTCAAAAAAGCTAAAAAACCATATTTTTACTTACATATAAAGTAATTAAATAGATTTCCGATAAACCTAATGGGTAGATCTAAAAATCCTCTAAAAAGGATTTTTATCGTTTGATGCTCAAAAGGGAACAATAAAATTCAGGTTATAGAAGTTCCCTTATACCTTTCTGTAAGTAAGGAGTAATAAATGGAAATCATTCTGGATGGCAAAGACCTTGATTTTAAACTGGAATCTGAAAAAAACATAAATGAGATTGTAAATGCTATAGATGGATGGCTTTCTGAGTATAATAAATTTGTTAAGACAATTGATATTGACGGGAATGAACTTGAGACTGGAGATTCTACCGCTATGGATGCCAAGTTAATTTCCGGTATAAAGAAACTTGGACTTACAACTACTTCATATCCCGAGCTGATAAGTGAAAGTCTTGGAGATGTGATTGCCTATTTATTAAAATTTATGAAAAAAATTGAACAGAATGATATAGAGATAATATCAAAAAACGCAGCAGAGGGAATTTTCTGGATAAATGAGAATGTAAATCTAATCTCCACTCTTTACAAAATAGATATTTCAATTTTCCCGGATAAAAATAAAAGTATTAAAAAAATGCTTGATGAGATTTTAATAGAGTATTCAGAAATTGATAAGTTGAAAAATGATCAGGATAAAATAAGCAAATTTAAACAGAATAATAAAATTAAAATTTCACAGTTATATCAATCTGTTTTACTTATGGCCAGAGAAATCAAAAATAAAATACAAGTAAGTAATATTGTAAATTACAAATATAGTCTGGTTAATATAAAATCTGAAATAAAGGATGTACTTGATAAAGATATACTGAATTTATCAACAAATATACAAACCGGAAAAGAAAAGGAAGCGATGAATTCAGTACAGAGAATAAGTCTTATTATGGAAAAACTGATAAAAACTTTTCAGGGAATTGAATTGCAATATGCTGTAGATTATAATAATGTACAGCTAAACGGTCAGAATCTGAAGAGCTGGATAGAGCATCTAATGAAGATCGGCAATGAAATTATCGATGCTTTTAAAAATAATGATACTGTTCTGATTGCTGATCTTTTTGAATATGAATTTGGTGAAACTTTTTCACAAGCAGAAGGTTTTATAGATCAGGTTTTATCTCAGATAAAGGATTAAATAGTTACATGCCGCAAAAAAATGCGATTCTTAGTCCTGAAGAACTTGCAAGATATTTCTACAAATTTCCTATTAATGCATTTCCTATACTTGATGATTCTTTTAATTTTAGCGGATTGCTGTTAAAAAGATACATTTTAAATAATATGGATGAATTCAAGGCGATAAAGACTAATATAAAATCAATAATCAATAAGTATATTTACTACCCTAACGAGGGGGAAATAGTACGAATGATTTTTGGTGACAAAAAGATTCAGGAATTTCCGGTATTTAACAGAAAGGGTTACCTTATCGGGGTTTGGGATCTTTCTTCTTTTTTTAGGATTTTTGATAAGGTTCCATTTTCAGCTTTTTTAAATTTTAAAAATATTTTCGATAATTACCATATTCCAATACTGATAACAAATGATGGAAAAAAAATAATCAGTTTTAATAAAAGCATGTCAAAACTTTCAGGTCTGGATCAAAAAGACAATACAATAATTGGAAGAAGCCTGGATAGAGTATTTTCAGACTTAGATTGGGAAATGATAGAAAAAGCCGGACAAAAGGTAAAAATAAAAACACCTCTTTGCGATTTATCGGCGGAATTGTCCAGTCAGGTCATGGAAAATAATAAAACTCTTAACATTATAAGCATAATAAATTATGAAAATAACCAATTAATCAAAAAGTCTAAAAAGGCTGATAACGCGGGTACCCCGCTTAATGAGGCAATAGATAAACTGGAAAGAGAGTTAATCATTTCAGCTATGATGGACTGCAAAGGAAATGTTTCAAAGACTTCTGAACTTCTTGAAATACCAAGACAAACTTTTCAGTACAAATTAATAAAGTATAAAATAAAACCTGAAATATTTTATTGATAATGTAGTTCGTGGAATTTGCACTTTTAGCGCAAATTCCACGAACTATATTATTCAATCAGCTTAATGTTGCAGAAACTCATTTTTTTGAAAATGTAAACTCATATTTAATTAATCTGGCAAAGAAGCATGCTGCTTGATGTGAATTTATTTGGATATTGGGTCATTT
>JAGLSM010000268.1 GCA_023135745.1 Spirochaetota bacterium
TATTAATATAGATACCTTTGTTACAATCGGGTCGCCTCTTGGTATGCCTACTCTTAAGAAGTTCTATCTCAAAGAAACAGAAAAAAATCCGCAGGAAAAAAGAGAGATCAAGACTCCGGATAATATAAGATCAAATTGGTTTAATCTTTCTGACTTGAATGACAAGGTAGCAATTTATTACAAAATCAGGGGTGACTATCTGATAAACAGACATAAGGTAGCGCCTATTGATAAAGTAATCAATAATGATTATGAAGTTGATAAACAGAAAAATCCTCATAAGTCATACGGCTATCTCAGGACAAAAGAAATGGCGGAGATACTAGCGGGTTTTCTGGGACTGGATAAATTCAGGGAAATAAAAAAAGCAATTAGAAGATTTAAATCGACCATTAAGGAATTTTTTAATCATAAGAGATTAGGATAGAACACAGATCTGACGGATTTTAACGGATGATCGCGGATTTTTTTTTGGAGAAATAAGGTTTTCTAACCGCGGAGAGCACAGAGACCGCGGAGTTTATATCTTCGTAAGGGATGATAATTATTGTCAATGGTTTTTATTTTCCAAGCTGTGATGATTTATCTAGAGTAGAACAACTCGGCGTATTTCGCGATCTCTGCGGTTGAATTTCTTAGAAATCTTGTACCTCCTCTTAAGTTTTCCCGTTTGGTTTTGGTTTATTACAGATGTTTAGGTGGGTAAGATTGCCTTGAAAAGAAACTTTTAACACAAACGAATCAAAAAAGATTAATATTATATTGTAGTCATAAAAAACAATGAAAGAATTTTGTAATAATGATATATCTTGATAATGCCGGAACCAGCAAACCTCTTGAACCTGTGCTTTCATATTTCAATGAAACGGCAAAAAACTTTTTTGGTAATCCTTCTTCTCTGCACAGGCTGGGTCTGGACGCTGCAAACTTACTCGATGAATCACGAAAAAAGGTTGCATCTCTTTGCGGCGGCACTAAGGATTCCATCTATTTTACAAGCGGAGGGACAGAGGCGAATAACCTTGCGGTTCTGGGAAGCCTTCTTCCAAAAAAAAATCCGCAGAAAGTCCTCGTTTCCGCCATTGAGCATCCGTCAATCCTGGAAACAAGGGCTATGGTAGAGAGACTTGGCCACGAGTTTGATACCATTTCTGTACTGGAAACGGGCAGCCTTGATCTTGATGAATTAAAGAGAAAGTTAAGCCCAAATACTGCTCTTGTATCGGTTATGACAGTCAATAATGAAACAGGAACAGTTCAGCCGATGAAGGAAATCCTGGATATTGTACGAAGTTTTAACAAGGATATCATAATTCACAGTGATATGGTTCAGGCGCTTGGTAAAATACCTGTAAACCTGAAAGACATGGGTATTGATCTTGCTTCCTTTTCAGCTCATAAGATCGGCGGGTTTAAAGGGGCAGGTGCTCTTTATGTCAAGTCAAGAGACAGGATAAAAAACATTTCTTTTGGGGGTGAGCAGGAGGGGAATCTTCGCTCAGGGACGGAGAATGTTTCCGGGATTGCCGCCTTCGCGAAAGCCTGTGAGACAGTTTTGGATTCGGGCGTTTCCGATATTAAAGAATATAAGAGCAAAATAACCGGAATACTGGAAAAAGAAGGCTGCGAGTTCAGGGTAAATTCTCTTGAATCAGGATCTCCGTATATTCTTAATCTTGGTTTCAAAAATTTCAGAGGAGAGGTTATTGTCCATGCTCTGGAGGAAGAAAAGATCTACATATCAACAGGATCTGCTTGTTCAAGTAAAAAGAAGCAATACTCGGATGTATTAAAGGCAATGGGTGTATCTGATCAGTGGAACAGGGGTAGTATCAGGATAAGCTTTTCCCGCAGTACAACCATTGATGAATGTGAAAAGACAGGTTATGCTCTTGCCGCTGTTTATAAAAAGCTGAAACCCTTTATGAAGTAGATTATTCGCTTATCATATTCTCCAGATTTTCACCTTTTAAATAGGAATCAATATTTTTCAATGTGGTATGGGCAATATTTGTTAAAGCTTCATTTGTCAAGAAAGCCTGATGAGAGGTTATCAAAACATTGTTAAAGGTTAAAAGCCTGGCAAGAGTATCATCGGTAATGTTGGTATTTGAGAGATCTTCATAAAAAACACCTGCTTCTTCTTCATATACATCCAGACAAGCGCCCGCAATACGGTTGTGTTTTAAGGCTTCAACAAGGGCTTGAGAGTCAATCAATCCCCCTCGGCTTGTATTAACCAGAATGACGTTAGGTTTCATTAGAGCCAGTGATTGGTGATTAATCATGTGAAAAGTTTCATGATTCAGAGGAGACAACAGTGCAATAAAATCGGATTCCTTGTAGAGGGTTTCTCTTTCTACATATTCTGCCTTGACTGATTCAGCCCAATCCTTATCGGGGTACTTGTCATTCACAAGCAGGCGGCATCCGAATCCATTAACGATATTTGCCAGTATTTTACCGATACGGCCGGTTCCGATTATGCCGAATGTTTTGCCGTACATGTCATATCCAACCATGCCGCTTAAAGAAAAATTTCCTTCGCGTACACGGTTAAATGCGCGGTGTATTTTTCTGTTTAATGTCAAAAGAAGGCCTATTGTATGTTCGGCAACGGCATAGGGTGAATATGATGGAACTCTTACAACAGGGATTTTATTGTTTTTCGCGGCATCCAGATTTACATTGTTGTATCCCGCGCAGCGCAAGGCTATTAATTGGATTTTGTTTTCTTTAAGCTGAGCTATTATCTGTTCGTCAACCTGATCATTTACAAAAACACAAACAGCATCATGGTTCTTGACAAGAGGGATTGTATCGAGAGTCAGGCGGGCATCATAGAACTTAATTTCAAAATTAAATTCTTTGTTGGCCGAATTAAAATATTCAATATCATATTTTTTAGTGTCAAATACGCCTATACTAAAAACAGTGTTTTTCATCTGAGGTTTTTGATTATCTTTATTATTCATAGTTGTTTCCTTTTAAGCTATACATGGAATTTGATTATCATAGTTTTCTAAAGATAAGCTAATTCTTATTGTGTAATAAAATGACTATTAAATCATATAAAAAGAAAAAAGTAATAAAATTAAAAAGGACCTTTTAATGTCGAGAATTGTACTGATTAAAATAGGGGAAATGGCTCTGAAAAAGGGGAATAGAGATTATTTTGAATCTGTATTTTATAAAAATTTAAAAAATGCTCTTTTTTCTATTGAATGTAAAGTTAGAAAAACCCGAGGGAGGTACTTTATTGAGGAGTTTTCCGAAGCGGATTTATATAACATTGAGAGCATTTTGTTAAAGACTTCAGGGCTTGTGAGTTTTTCCTCAGGATACAAGCTTGAAAAAAATATGGATAGTCTGCTCTCTTTTATGCCCGGGCTTGTAGATGAAATAGAAAACTTGAAGAACGGGAAATTCAAAACCTTCAAGTTTATAGCAAAGAGAGAGGACAAGTCCTTTCCTCTGAACTCTTACGAGATCTGCTGCAGGCTTGGC
>JAGLSM010000269.1 GCA_023135745.1 Spirochaetota bacterium
TACTCCGGCAAGAGCACTAATATCGTATGAAGTATATTCAGTTGTATCCGGCCCTGTTCCTGTCTGATAGATCAGCTCAAACATATAATCCAGGTGATAACCCAGTTTACCTGAGGAGCCAAATGAAAGATAGGTCGAATTATAGCCCTTGATAGGATCTTCATCCCCCTGATCAATTTCGGCAAGGATATTTGCGTATAGTTTAACCCCGGTTATCCCAAAAAAATCAACCTGACCTCCGGCAAAAATACGGTTAGCACCTTTAGACAAATCCTTTGTGCTGAAATTATAGGGATTACCGTCTGTCGTAATTAACTTGGTATATCCGCCGAATCCCTGAAATCCAAATGTACCAAGAAGGTATTTTGCGCCAAGACCATCGGCAATACCATTCATTGTAATACCGCTTCCAAGGGTAAAATCAGTTCTTCCAAGCTTCAGGCTGAGATCTTTTATTCTATAAGAAACAAATGCCTGATCAATACCCGGAATAATTTCAGTAGTATTGGTCGCTCCATTAGTTGGATTCATTAAGGCGATAGTCTGAAGTTTAAGCCTCAAATAAAATTTAAATGAATCAGTAAAAGTCAATTCTGTCCATATCTTTACATTGTTAATAAGGTAATTATTATTGGACGCTCCTGAAACAAAATAGGAAATATCTTCTGTTCCTCCGTAGCCGATAACAAAACCAAGAGTATGACTTGAAAATGCTGCAAGACATACTAACATAATTAAACCAATTCTAAGTCCTTTTTTCATAAGTTGCCTCGTTATATAATTTTAATTTTCTCTTTTAAACCTCTAAAAATCAAATTTTAGAGGTTTAAGACATTTAAGCCACATAGATTAATTTTATTATTCCAAATATACCTTATATCAGTTCAGGATCACGTAAGAGAGGAATTCTTCTTCCTCTGATGAAACGCCTGAACATATCCGCGACCTTGTTCCCGTCTTTAAAAAAGCTGTTTCCCTTATTCTCTATTACACGCCATAATTCTTCTGATGTAAGGTTAAGTTTAAAAGCACCGACAGTCCTGATGAGTCTTGATACTTCTCCGGGCGTCATTGTTCCTCCTTTTGTTGAACGGCTTAACTGTTTTGCAGCAAGAAGAAGCATCCGTCCTCTTTTTGTCAGAACAGTACCAAAACCCTTTAAGTAAACAACTGTAGTACCAATCTTGGGAAAGTGCGAAACAAGAGGAATGGTTCCTCTTACAGACGCTGTCGCGACCGGAGTTGAAATACTGAATCGTGATCTGAATCTTTTTTTGCTTTTTACTACTGCACGTACTGAACCGACTCTCAGTTTAAAATTGGAATAAACATATCCTCTGAATGATCTTAAGCGGTTAACCGTTGTATAGGTAAACTGATTGAGTCTGACCACTGACCCTGTAGGATATACCCTTAGTATTGCTACAGAACGGAATCCTGTAGAAATGCTTCCGCCTCTTCTTATAATCATACCTCTGCGGGCAGCTACCCATGGAGCTCCCGGATAACGTCTGACGCTGACCCTTCTGTAGACTCCGACTATTCTGATACTTGCTGAAAAAAGTCCCGTTGAAAGTGACAGTAAAATAATTGCAATCAGAGTGATTTTTTTCATTTTAAACACCCCCTTATTTTATTTTTTATTCATTGTCTTTTTTATCATCTTTTTTATCATCTTTTTTATTGTCTTTTTTATCATCTTTTTTGTCGTCAACTTTTTTAACCTTTGTTTTCTTTTCATCGTCCATCTTAAAGTCAACCTTTGTTGTGCCGGTTACTTTTGAAATAATACCAATAAGTTCACCGCCGCTTAAAATATGGTTTTCACTTCCGGATGCCCGCATAACTCCACGGTAAACAAGTTCACGGAAAGCATAACGTCCGCCGCCGATTAAACTGTAAAACAATCCGCCGCCGTAATTCTTCGCCCTCATAATCAGCAAGGCAAGACATCCCTTTGTTAAGGGAGCGTTTCTTTTCATTTTTTTGTTTTTCTTAATGATTTTCTTCCGGATGAGATGGTTAACGGCTGTATTCACATTAAATGTCTCTTTACCGGTCATCATGCTTATAAGAAGAATCGCGTCAGATTTTGCCGCTACCTTCTTCTCCGCGAGATTTCTAAAATACGAGGCAGGGTCTGCCGCGAATGCTGAACTCAGTATTCCAAGTAGAAAAATAACTAAAAATATTCCGTATAATTTTTTCATATTAAATCGTTCCTCCGTTAAAGTCTAAGTAAGTCAGATTTTTTTCATCAAGTTCACTACTCAGTTGCTGCACTTTTAAATCTGATCAGCTTAGTAACTCCTTCCTATAATATTGCATAAAAAAACTAAATTACAAGTAAAATAATCTCAAAGCCTTTTATTCAATAGCTCCCATGTTTTGAACATTAAAAATTGTATTTGTAAAGCTATAATTAAAAGCCGCGTCAACAGCATAAACTTGTATATCCCAGAATTCTGCAGGAGACCAAGTTACTGAAAATACAGAACTTGTAAAACTCCATGAGTCGTATGGCGGTAAAACAGGAAACCATGAGGAAAATGGTCCTTCAACACTACCTCTCACTCTAATCAGAATAGAAACTACAGCACTATCATCAGATGCTGTTCCGGTTATAGGCTGCCCGGAGATGACATAAAGCTCTCCATTATTTGTTGGAGAAGTAATAGAAACCACAGGTCTTTCTGTATCAAGAGTCGGGATAATAGTTCCTGTCCCAAGTATAGTGAGAAGATACGGTCCAAGTCCAGCGTAATTCCATCTGAACATATTGAAATTATGGACTTCGCTGTATGCTTTGGAAGTAAAATATAGCTTATTATCCAGTGTGGAATAAAAGGGTGACGAATCGTTGTATATACTGCTGAACATCGGCATTTGTATATCTGAAGTTTTAAAATCAGTAACAAATACATCACTAACGCCGTTAACATTTTTTGTATGCAGGAAAAAATCCGTGGGATAACCTATGATGCTTCCCGGAACCCAGCTGCCGCCGCCGTATAGTATCTCATTATCAACAGTAAAATTCTTGATATTAGTCACAGCATTTATAGGCTCTTCTCCGACAAAATTTGTGGTGTAGGTATATACCGCAATTTTTTTGTACTCACCGGAGGAATTGGTCTCTGCAATAACAAGACCAAAGTTAGTTTTGGGAATTGTAAAGGAAGGAGCAAAATTAGCTCCCGGAGGAAGCATCCCAAGTACAATACCTTTTAGCTGAACTCCTGATTTATTTTCTATTCCCTGGGAATTAGTGCTTATATCAGGATAAGTTTTATATACCATGTTGTTTTCATCCGAAAAAATAATCATGTCCGAGTCATCAGCAATTTGTGCGTTCGGGATTACTGTAAAAAATCGAATTGCTGGCGAACTGCCGCTAATCTCTATAATTACCGGGGCCGGAGGTAAAAATAAACCGTTATTTGTGAGTTTTGCCCTGTAAATAAGACTCTTACCGCTGCGATCGGAAGAAAAATACAATG
>JAGLSM010000027.1 GCA_023135745.1 Spirochaetota bacterium
CTGGAAATATTTAATTCCGCAATTAAAACTGATTGGTTTCATCTGGATGTGAATCTAATAATGAAGTGGCTATGGGACTTAAAAACTAAAGGTATGAGTTCTTCTTCAATTGCACGTCACCTTGTATCGGTCAGGCAGTTTTACAAGTATCTCATGATTGAGAAAATAATTGAAAAAGATCCAACGGAGCATCTGGAAAATCCAAAAATGGATAGAAAGCTTCCTGAGTTTTTAACAGAGGATGAGGTTGAAAAATTAATAGCTCATCCCGATGAGAAAAAGCCGCTTGGTTTTAGAAACAAAACGATGTTTGAAATGCTTTATTCCTGCGGCCTTCGCATATCAGAACTTACAGGTCTAAAACGAATGGACATTGATTTTCAGAACGGATTTGTGACAGTATTAGGCAAAGGCGGCAAGCAGAGGATTATTCCGATGGGGGAACGAGCTATTAATTTGATGAAGGACTATCTTGCTTTAATTAGACCAGGCCTTATTAAAGGCAAAATGACAGAAAATGTGTTTCTTAATCGGCATGGGAATAGTATTTCAAGAGTAGGGTGCTGGAAGGTATTAAAAAAAAATGCGATAGAAGCAGGTATCAAAAAAAACATAAGTCCTCATGTTCTAAGACATTCGTTTGCGACGCATCTTCTGCAAAACGGCGCCGACCTTAGAAGTCTGCAGGAAATGCTGGGTCACTCGGATATAACCACTACACAGATATATACTCACCTGACACGGGATTTTCTCAAAGAAATACATAGTAAATATCATCCATTAGGATAGATTAGTTGTCATCCTTTCTTGTTCCATAGATTTTTACAATGTCCGGTTTTTCAGTGCAGAAATAATGAATCCATAGATGAATATGTGTAAAGGCAGCTAAAATCAATCCCGCTCGGGATGCCAGCGCAATAGGTATGAAATAGATAAATAGTACTGCAAATAAATACATACCATTATAGGTAAACCTATAGATTCCTTTTCTCACAAATTTCTTATGTTTGTAGCTTTCATCAAAATGGTCCTTACCAAAGGCTCTGTTTATACCGAAATACTTTATTACAGAAAAAAAGGCATAATGACATGGGATGGCTAGAACAGCAATAATTATAATCCTTAAGCTTGCAGATATATTTATGCTTTCTTTGTTTATAATTGAGACAATTATAATTGAGGCAATCCTTAGAAACGAAAGCAGAATAAAACCTATTTTATAATATAAAAATCCATGTTTGAATTTATGTGATATTTTTTTTGTATGGAGTTCAATTCGCCAGATAAAAGCAACAAAAAGCTGGTGCAGAAGAGAAGCTGATACGGATAAAACCATGGCCACTTTAAGTTTTGGTACAGCATCTTTATAAACGGTTAATATTAGAAAAAGAAAAAATGCGCTGTAGATTGTCTGAAAAATTTGACCTTCCAGGATTTTACGTACCATAT
This sequence comes from Spirochaetota bacterium, assembly GCA_023135745.1. GTDB lineage: Bacteria > Spirochaetota > JAGLSM01 > JAGLSM01 > JAGLSM01 > JAGLSM01. The sequence goes on from JAGLSM010000027.1 coordinate 1,450, forward strand.
CTTTATTGTAGCAGTAGAGATATGAAAAATAAAAGAAAAAAATTAAATTCAGTGATTGTTTTTTATATATGTTGTTGTAAACTAGTGAAATATACCAACAGGGATTGATTTTGTCATTCAGACGCTTTGCTACCTAATGTCAATCATAACCAGGCATACACTTATCCCAATATTTTCAATATGGGAAGGTATATAAAAAGGAGAGATGCAATGAAAATTAGATTTATTATTTTAGTTTTAGTTTCGTTTTTCTCAGTTTCCATTTTTACGGAGGCTAGACCATTTTTGAAACATAAACGGAAGTTTAGACGAAGAACCTACAATAGAAAATTTGGAAAGCTTTCCATTAGAAATCGGCGTATCAGACATAGAAGGTATCATAGAAGATACAAATTCAGAAATGGAAGGTTTTACAGGAAAGGCCGTGCATATACTTACAGGAACGGCCGGTATTACAGGGATGCGAGACGATATAGAAACGGCCGGTATTATTATAGAGGCAGATGGTATAGATCTATCAGACATGGAAGATACCTTCTTGGAGGAGCGTACTACTATTATTACAACGGAAGATACTATAGAGATTATAGAAGGTACAGGAACGGACGTTACTATTACAACGGGATATGGTATATCTACCGGGATGGACGTTACTACTACAACGGGGCTTATTACTACTACCACAATGGAAGGTATTATCTTGAGATTGATATAGATTATGACTATGATGACAGGTACATAAACGAAGAGGATGATGTTTATGACTATGATGATGACCGTGATCAGGTAGCTTTAAAGAAGAATCGCGGAGTAAAAGGCAGAATATACTACATAAATAAACGATACAATGACAATGACGGGATTTGGACTTACTACTATAGTGCGTTCAGACCCGGCAAGTACAAGGTGAGCGGCCCGCATAGGCTAAAGTATGCAAAAAGAAGGGTAAGGCGCCTAAACCGAATAAATGATGATGATTAGGTAATAAAAAAGGCCGCCTATTTGGGTGGCCTTTTTTTGTAAAGCACCTCCGACCCCAAGTAGAAACTTGACGAGTATTACTTCTGCACGTATCTTTTAAGCCAATATAATTTGAGGGCGTGTAATTATGGGCAGACTTTCGCAGTTTATATCTCTTTTAACAGGTCAAAAAAAAGGCAGGAAATTTTTACCGGGGCTTATTCTTTCTGCCTTTGGCGGATTTTTACTTTCTCTATCCTTTCCATTGGCTGATATTTTTCCGCTTGCATGGATAAGTCTCTCTTTTATTATTATACCGGTTTACGGGGCGAGTGTTAAAACCTCCTGGTTTTACGGGTTTGTATCAGGTATGACCTTCTGGCTGTTTTTTGCTTCGTGGATGAGTACCTTCCACTCACTTTCGCTTGTAACAGCAATTCCATATCTTTCCATATATTTTTCACTTCCATTTTTAATTCTGAATGCATGGAACAGAATCACTAAAGGAAGATTCAGGTATCTGCGGCCGCTTGTTTTTTCAATAGCCTGGATTGGTTTTGAGTATCTGCGTTGTACAGGGTTTCTTGCTTTTACCTGGGGAGTCGTAGGTTATTCACAGTATCGATTTCTCCCGGTAATTCAGATTGCCGATATATTCGGGGTCTGGGGTGTTTCATTCCTTGTAGTTTTTATTAATGCGAGTCTTGCCGAATTAATTATTTTTATAAATGAAAAAGGTTACACAAAGAAGGATTTGATAAAAAAAATTGCTCCTGCGGCAATAATGCTCTTTGTTGCAGTAGTTTACGGCTTTTTAATGCTTTCACAACAGAAACCAAAACCTACATATAAAATAGCGCTTGTTCAGCCTGATGTTGATCCTGCCGCTCACTGGCAGTCGAGAAGTATTGCTGAAAAAACCATGGAAAAAATAGAAACCTTTTCAAAATATGCCGCTGATCAGGGTGTTGATTTAATTATCTGGTCAGAGACTCTAATGGCAAGAAAGGCCATGTTTTTTTACAAGTATTATAAAGATGCTCCTGGTGATAATTTTTACAGAAAAATGGGAGAATGGTTTCGGAATCTTCCGGAAAAACTAAAAACTGATATGCTTCTGACTGCTCCACATAAAATCTGGGTCGATAAAACAAATGAATATGGCAAGATGATTAAAAAGTCTTATTCGTTTAACTCCGCTTTTTATATAAATAAAAAAGGAGTTTTACTGGATAGATATGACAAGATTCATCTTGTCCCATTTGGTGAATGGTTTCCATATAAGAAGGAGCTGCCTTTTATGGCAAGGCTCCTCGCAAAAACTATCGCAAGTGATTTTACACCCGGCAAAAGGTATGTTGTTTTTAAATCAAAAAAGGCCAGGTTCGCGGCTGTAATATGTTTTGAAGATATTTTTGGTTATTTATGCAGGAAATTTGTATTATACGGAGCAGATTTTCTTATAAATACAACCAATGATTACTGGTCCAGAAGTATAGCCTCTCAGGAGCAGCATTTTGCTATGGCTGTTTTAAGGGCGGTTGAAAACAGACGGTACATGGTGCGCGCGGCAAATACAGGTGTTTCCTGTATTATTGACGCGTGGGGAAGGGTTGAATCAAGACTGGAGAATCATCAGCAGAGTGTATTAATTGGAAAGATTCCCCTATTAAGGGATAAGGCCAAACCTCTTTATACTCATTGGGGAGACTGGTTTGCCTTATTATCATTATATGCTTTGCTAATTCTTGTTTTATTTGAATTGGGATATGGTGTAAGGATACTCACAAAGAAATTCATAAAAAAATTCGCAAATAAAAACAGGTGATAGCTATTTCTCAAAATATTTTTTTATAGAGAGCAGTTTTTTATTGCCGGGAAAAAAACGCAAGGCTTCCATCAGAATTTTTTTTGAATAATCACGTTTTCCTTTTTGAAGAAGAGTAATGGTATAGTTAGCATAAAATACGCTGAGGTTTTTTTTAATTTCAGTGTCATTATGAAATATTTTAAGGGCTTTTTTATAAATACCAATTGCTTTTTCGTATAGACCATTTCTAAAAGATATAACTCCATGATTAAATAATATCATTCTGTATAGTTTCATGACTTTTTTATTATGCTTTTTATCCATGTTCAGTATTTTTACTGCAATATTTTCTGCTTCAATGTAATTGCCTCTCGACATTAGGGTATAAGCTTTTTGAATGGTCATATTCACCATTTCAGTCAGGATCATTTTGTCATTATACTTTTTATAGTATTTAAGAGCCTCTCTTAGACCTTTACCATTTTTATTGATTATTTCTTTTATCCAGTTTTGAATACTATAGGAAAGGTTGGATTTGAAAATTTTTGAATTCGGATATAAGTTGATAGCTTTTTTATAAACGATATATGCTTTTTGATACTTTTTTATGTTTAAGAGAGTTCTGGCCCATTTATCAAGAAGGAATTGGCGGTTATTTCTCGCTGATCTTGATTCATTATATTTTGGAATATTTTCATTAAAAAAATTGAAACCCTCTTTAAGACCTTTAGTTTTCATTATTTTTTTTGCGGCTTGTGTAATAAAATGAATTTTAAAGGAATTGATTTTTTTAATTTTCCAGCGTCTTAGTCCTGAATCAAGAATGGCCGTCATTTTTCTAAAGTTGCCTTTTTTTAAATTTTGATCCGCCCAGTTGTAATAATAAGATTCCATATATTTTAATATATTTGCTTTTCTTTTTGGGAGTTTGCTTATGAGTTCGCCCAGAAGGCTTATGCTTTTAGAGAACATTTTAAGGTTCGCGTATTTTTTTGCTGATTCGTGGTAGGCATGCTCCATGAGTCTTATTAATTTATCATTTCTTCCAAAGGCTGAAATACTGTCTTCAATAATCATCAGGCTCTTTCTGAAGTTATCTTTTTTTATTTCATCGCCTATCCAGTTCATCATGGAAGCGAAAAAACCTTTAACAGAGTCAGGATATTTAGGAAAAATTTTCAATGCCTGTAAAAAAAAGCGGGCTGCTTCAGAGAAATTATTTTTATTCAGTTCAATTGAGCCTCGATTGTATAGAATGAGAGAGAGAAGCTTTGCATTTGTAATATAATAATGTCTTTTCCCTTTTCCTTTGTCTTTTATATATCCCCTGTGTTTGTCAAGCACTTTAGCAAATCTGTTTCTATAGGGATGAAAACCTAATTTGTTGGTGGTTTCGACATCTATCCATTTATTGTTTATGTATATTTGAGAATAGACGTGACCGGGAACCAGAACTGCTCTGGTTTTATAATTATGTTTCAAAGCAATTATATTAAAAAGGATTGATGCTGAAACGCAGTTAAAATTCTTATGAGCTATCGCGTCTATTAGAGTTGTTCTTTCGGTTTGGTAGTTTTTCAGGAAGTATTTAAAAGTAAGTTCAAGTATTTTTCTGGCATTGTTATATCTGTTTAATTTTAATTTTTCTAATGATTTATTAAGATTGCTGAATTTTCTGTAAAATATATTTCTTATTATTTTCTGTGATTTTTTATCAGTAACGCCGGATGCTGTCAGTCCCGCCTTTATAAGACCGCGGGTGTTAATCCTTCCTGATGAAATATCAAGGATAAGATTTTTCTCATAACGTGATTTATAGAGAATAAAAGAATGCGGTTTATAATGCTTATTAAAAATTATTGAGGAAGCTGATACCTGTACTGAAATAAACAGGTAAAAAAAGAGTATAATTAAGTTTCTTTTTTTTAATAAAAACATCATGAAATTCCTTGAGTTCACTTTTAACATTTTTTAAATTATTGGTTCTTTCTAATAGTTACACCGTATTATGTAATATTCAATCTTACAATACAAATCCCAGAGCTGCATAGGCTGTAAAGGTAATACCGGCAACCGTAAGCGCATAGGGCAGCTGAGTCCGGACATGATCTATATGGTCGGATGCGCTTGCCAGTGACGCAACAACGGTTGTATCGGATATCGGCGAGCAATGGTCTCCAAAGATTCCTCCGCCTAAAACTGCGCCGAGGCTCAAAGTGAAATTGGCATCCATTGCGGATATTATGGGCAGAGCAATCGGTATCATTATTCCCCAGGTACCCCATGAAGTTCCGGTAGCAAATGCCATGAGTGAAGTAATGATAAAAAGCGCTGCAGGGATCAGTTCTCTTCCGAACCCCAGTTTAGCAGCCTGTGCCAGGTATGTTCCTGTTCCAAGGGCTTTACAAATATCACCTATTGCAAAAGCAAACATAAGTATCAGGGAAAGAGATATCAGGTCTCCCGCGCCTTTGATTGCAAGCCGCACAAATTCTCCTGTTTTAAATATATTTTGAATCCGGTATATAATATAGGCTGTGAATAATGCTAAAAGAACGGCGAAAAGAACCGATTTGGAAGAACTTGTCTCAGGAAAAACAACAAATAAAAAAATCGGCATTGAAACTATCATAACCAGAATAGGAAGGATCATATTTATTGCCCGATGTTTTATTCCTTGTTTTGGTTCTATAGTTGTTATTTCGTCACTAATCAGAGGGATTGAACTTTTGTTAGATATAAGACCTTTGTCTTTCACTCTTTTTTCAGCAGCAGCCATTGGTCCAAAGTCTTTCTTTTTTAAAATAATAAAAAGACAAAAAAGGACAGCTAGAATAGGATAGAAATTAAACGGTATTGTTTTAATGAAAACAGATAGGCCGTCTTTTATACCGGCATCGTTCAGCTTGGATGCGATATATCCACCCCACGCGTTTATAGGTATCAGAATACAGATAGGGGCCGCCGTTGAATCCAGTATATATGCCAGTTTTTCCCGTGAAATTTTAAGCCTGTCAAATAAAGGGCGGGTTGCTGATCCGGCAACCAGACTGGTTATTGATGATTCAATAAAAACTACAAATCCAATAAAAAATGAAAACATCTGCGCTGATTTTCTTGTTTTGCCTATTCCGGTTTTTGTCAGCCTATTTACAAACCCCGATACACCGCCGCTTTTCTGGGTTACTATTATTAAGCTTCCGACAAGAGCTGAAAATATGATAACCATGGTATTTGATGGGCTTTTTAGTACGTTTACGAGAGTATCAAGTGTCATTTCCATTGCTGTTAACGGGTTGCCTCCAAGATAGATCAGGCAGCCGGAATAAAGTCCCGCTGCCAGTGCTATGAATATATGTCTTGTAAGAAGAGCAATTAAGATAATCAGGGCCGGAGGTATGAGTGACATCACGTCTGGATTAGTTAAAGGCTGCATTTTAGGCTCCGACATGGTTTGATTTTAAATATTGACCTTAGAATGGACATGTTATATCATAAAAACTCAATAGTAAAGTGTCTTTAGTGCAGGGATAGTAATTATTTATTGGAGATCATTAAATGGAAACTTTTAAATTTAAAGGATACGATTATACAATTGTTAATGTTGGTTCAAAGAGCAAATTTAATGAAATATATGAAAAACTCTTAACTCGCTACAACAAGAAAAAAAGTATTGTCAAAGACCTGGAAAACGCGTACAGGGTTTCTCCAACAGAATTGTACCTGATACGGTTTGATGAAAAAAGACATTCGATCATACCGGTCAGGATATCAAAAGAGTCTGTAGACGGTCACCTGATGAAGGACAGGTATGATGAAAGGGACCGTAAGATTCAAGCCGGTATAGGCGCTGAAATGTCAAGACATTCCAATGAAATTTATGAGGCTGTAGAAAAAAAACATAAGATGATGGATACGCAAAAGGAAATAAGTGAAAAACAGCGCCAGGCAGAACACATAGTTCTGGATGGGGGGAATTTCAGAAGGATTATTGAGATACATTATAAAACCGCCAAAAAAATACCTGATATTTTATTGACCAGCGATTATAGATTCAGTGAGGACCGTGATTATAAATCACGTATTGAATTGCAAATTGAAAGAATAATAGAGAAGTACGATCTTTTAACCAAGAGAATGGATGAAATTGATAGAGATCCGAATATGAATTTAAACATAGTAAAGAATCTATTTCCTAAGGATATCAATACAACGGATTCTCCTGATGGATTTGTCGCGTTACTTGAAACATATTGTTTCCTCGGACTCTTTAACAATGATATAGTAAAAGACTGGACAACACTTCGGGATTATACAATAGACTCCAAAACCGCGTCTGTAAATGTAAAGCTGAAAATTGAGAAAGTGTTTCTTGTTATGCAGAAGACTACAGAGTTTTTACATGCTATGGAAAGTATACTCTATCCTGATAAAATCGGCGCGGCCAGGAATACTCATGTTGTTTACGATGTAAAATTGTTTACAGAAGATGTTATAAAAATATTAAGCGGAAAGAGAAAACAAACGGATTAGTTGTCATTTTGCAGCTTTTTTAATTCATCCCTGATTTTTGCCGCATCTTCGTATCTTTCTTCAGTCACAGCCTGTTCCAGTTCAGATTTTAACTGGCCAACGGTATCTACCTGTTGGTCCTTGATTTTAGGGGTTTGATTGTCAATATTTATTGATGCTATTTCCAGAACAGCTTTACTTATAAAAATTGGTGCTTTAAAACGAAGAGCCAAGGCAATAGCATCAGAGGGTCTTGAATCTATCTGAAAATTTTCTTTTTCATTTTTGAGGTATATCTTGGCATAAAATGTGCTTTCAACAAGATCTGTAATGATGATTCTTGTAATTGTACAGTCGAGCAGTTGGAGCATGTTTTTAAATAGATCATGAGAAAGCGGTCTTGGGAATTTGTGATTGGTATAGGCTGCTGCTATGGAATGCGCCTCAGGTGCTCCGATAAAAATAGGCAGAACAGTACCCGCGCCTTCTTCTTTTAAAAATATTACAAATCCCAGGTTGTTTAAAGCGATATTTTCGACTTTTACCTGAACAATCAGCGAATCATCCATGACTTAAAGCTAATTCTATCACATTCATGTAGTCAAGATTTAAAATTATTTGGCTATTTTTTTTCCATCTTTTTTTAAGGATTGTTTTATGTTGCTGAGAAATTTTGAAAATTCCCCGGCTTTCTTTTTATTTCCTAATTTGCCGTGAATCCTGATCAGATTGCCCAGATCCTTATAAACTCTCGATGGAAGTCTAAGCGCATTATTAATCTTAAGTGCCCGTTCATAATAGTTTGCGGCAATCCTATAGCGATGCACGGCTTCATGAGTTTTGCCTATATTTTTTAGTGAAGATGCTATTCCGCTGGAATTTTCCAATGCCTTGTCCAGATACAGCCCATTAGTGAAATGAGCCAAAGCCATTTTATATTTTTTTAAGGCGTAGTAGCATTCTCCAATATATTCATGGTTTGATGCAGTATCTTTATGTTTTTTCAATGCAATACATATTTTAAGGCTTTGCGTAAAATGAACAAGAGCATAGTTGTATTTTTTTTGTATAAAGTATATATAACCTATGTTATTAAGCTGAGTAGCAATATTCTCATAGTCTCTTGTTTTCCTTAATGTTTTAAGCGCTTTTTTATACTGAAGCAGAGCTTTTTTATAGAGTTTTTTATATTCAAATACCAGACCTATATTACTTATATTATGAGCCATATTTGTTATTGCCTTGTATTTTTTATTTATATTCAATGCCATTTTCAGGTATTTGATTGCTTTATCAAATTTTGCTATTTTAATATAAATTGTCCCAAGATTGTTATAGACCTTTGCAATTTCAAGATGATTATCGATCAGAATAAGTTTTTTTAACGCGTTATTGTACTCTTCAATTGCTCTGCGTATTGAACCGTTTATATAATGATTGTAGGCAGTATTGTACAGAACCTTTGCTTCATTCAAGAGCTTTTTAGACAGATAGCGGCTGTAGATTAATTGTTTTTGTTTTGATATTCCGCTGGTTTGTTTTTTATCAGAGGATGAGCAGGCATTAAAAAGTAAAGCATATAAAAAAATATAAACAAATATGTGTCTTGTAAGTTTATGCATATCCGGATAATCCGATCTAATAAATGTGTTTTCTTCTGTCAAATTTTATTACTGAAAAAGGTTTTGTTTTGCTGTTATCTTTCGGAGATTTGCCTTGAATTGCAAAATAGCGCTGAAGTCCAATCATTACCTGGGTGGTTTCTTTGAGTCCTTTTTCAGCTGATGAAATTATATTTTTGATTTCAGGAGAGCTGTTTCTAATTACAGCAGACAGAACATTGAAATCAGATGTTATTTTTCTAATATTTGCGATGGTTTTAATCACTTCATTGTATAGAACCTTATTCCCGCTTGTTAAAGCGTAAAAACTGCCGCCCGGAGACGCAAGGCCTCTGGTTATTATTTTAACATTGTTAAGAGTCCCGAGCAGTGGTCCATTTGGCAAGGATAACTGATAAGTTAATTGGTTAATATTCTTTATAATGTTATCAAAGGAACTTGTTTTTTGAGGTATTAAATTTCTGTCGAGGAGTTCCTGAACTTGTTCTGAGTCTTGTGAAAATAGAATTGCTCCGTTTTTAACAACATTTCCTGCGCCTGTTCCGGCCGTAAGATTGAGATAACTTCCTCCCAAAGGGGAGCTTGCTTCTTTAAAGACATAGGTATCTGTATGAACCTTATGGATAAAATCCTCATAAACTGTGAAGGTTACATTGATACCCCTGTTTGTCGAAAATTTTACTTCACTCACACTCCCGACTTCAAGGCCGTTAATTTTTACGCTTACACCGCTTGCCAGTCCGTCTCCTGAATCAAACTGTGTATAGAGTTTGTATTTCTTTTGGAACCATTTTTGTTCTCTTCCCATGAAAATTATCGTTATAAGTATTGCGATAATTCCGACAAGCATGAAGAATCCTACAAACTTCTCTGAATGTTTTATTTTAAAACTCATGTTAAAAAGACTCATTTTATCTCTCCTTTAAAAAAGGTATTTTGAAATTTCATCAGCCAAGTCTGATTTTTCAAGATTAAAACTCTTTATTACTTCATGAACGGATTGATTATCGCTTGCAAGAAT
>JAGLSM010000270.1 GCA_023135745.1 Spirochaetota bacterium
CCACATTATTGGGTAAGGTTCAGGTTACCCAAATTTTTATTTGCAAATACCGTTTATTACAGTATTATAAATTATTCATTATACATAATTTTTAACAAGGAACATCGAATGAAAAAACTAATCACTTTCTTGTTTATTCTTTTATCATTATCAGTTTTTCTTATCTGTGGAAAAAACACCAATACAATATTAAAAAACAAAAAAAGACTATTTAAAAACATTCCCAAAGATGGGAGAACGATATACTACTTAAATAAGAAATATGACCGTCTTAAATTTCATGCTGTAAAGAAAAAAGAAACCCTTGAGTTAAAAAAAAGATTGAAACTCGAATACAAATTAAATTTTAAGGTCCGTTATACAAAATATTTTAATATTGCTTACCGTTGTCATAAAGATAAAATAAAACATCTTCAGTATTTTCTTGCTGAATTTTTTAAGCAGGTTTATCCCAGATATTTTATCTACGAACCGGCATTTCCGTTTAATGTTGTATATTTTCGTAATTCTGTTGAATTTGCGAGTATAACAGGAAATAGATCATACGGACATTATAAACCCTCCAAAAAAACATTGTATACTTATGCGGGATCCGGACATGGAACCCTTTGGCATGAATTGATTCATGCTTTTGTTGACGCTAATATTGATAACGATCCTCAACAATGGTTTAATGAAGGCTTTGCTTCATTTTATGAAATGGCTTTTTTGTACGGAGGTAAGGTTGTTGAGGGCTATGCAAATTGGCGCATGCCAAATTTGAAAAGAGCAATTCAACTAAAATTATTCCAACCGGTTAAAACATTCGTAATGAATAAATACATGCATGAAATTTTTGGTTATTCGACATCACGTTTTCTTTTTTGTTATCTATGGGTCAATAGAGTCATGGAACCATTTGTTAAATCATATCTATATGACCTTTCGTCCAAATATCAGGGAAAAGAGCTTGGGAAAATGGTAATCAAAAAGCTGGAAACCCTAACAGGCAAAAGCATAGATCAAATTAATAAAGAGTATCTTGAAATGGTTAAAAAAACACGCCGCAATCAAAAACTCCATCAAAAAAAAAGGTAACAAAATCGCTGCTTTTCCGTATTAAAGTCTTAAGGCTTGTATTAGCAAAAAACAGTCGGATAATTTTAGCAGAATTGTAAGAATATCATTCTATTTATGATTGTATTTTTGAAAATATAACCTTAAAATATTATCATCAAAGGGGAAAGCATGAATATGACACTTACCGATGAGTTGTTGGTAGGAGAAATACAAAATGGTAATGTCAGTCTTTTTGGAAAACTCTTGGACAGATACAGCCAATGCCTGCTTGGTTATATTATTCATTTAATCAGAGATTCACATGAAGCAGAAGACGTTCTTCAGGAAGTCTTTATCAGGGTATACGGAAGTCTTAAAAAATTTAACTGCAAAAAACAATTTAAACCCTGGATATACCGTATCACAACTAACCTCTGTTATGATTATTTGCGTAAGAAAAAACAGCCTATATCATTAGACAAAAACTATTCCGGAAAAACAAATAATGAAAACCCGCTGATGGAAACTGTTCCCGATAAAAATTATCAACCGGAAGATGATTTTTTGGATAAAGAATTACTCGCGGAACTGCATAAACAAATTGATAATCTACCTGATAAACAAAAGCAAGCCTTTACCCTATATCATTATGATGGTTTTTCTTATAAAGAAATTGCAGAGACTCTTTCCATACCAATGAGTGCTGTAAAAACCCGTCTATATAAAGCATATCAGCGTGTCTATTTTAATATGAAAAAGGAGAACGAACTATGGGCAATAAAGATATTCATCGTCCTTTTCATAAACTGCTTCTAAAAAAACATATATTCAGCAACATTTCATCCAAAGATGAAAAACGACTGGAGAAGCACTTAGAAGAATGTGATTTTTGCCGTAATGATCTCAAAAAAATCATGCGCAATAATCAGGTTCTGAGCAGCGAAGTTATACAAAAAGTTTCTGAAGGATTTAAAGATAAGGTCCTTGAAAAACTGAACATCCCAAAAACTGCTGCTCAGTATAAATTCTTACCAAGAAAAAAACAACCACTATGGAGCCGTGCCGGCTTGGCTGCTGCTTGCTTACCTATTCTATTTGCATCCCTGTTTACTTTCCAAATGTTCAGGAATGAGCTGGGTAAAATTGATAAATCAAAAGTAAATCCAGAATACAAGACATTTCTTAATCAAAGAAAATACTTTCGAAAAATAAAACCATTAAATAAAAACATAAATGATGAAGTAAAACGATATTTAAAAGAAAAAAACATCAAACACAAGGATTTCAGTTCAGAAGTATTCACGAAATATATCCCAATGAAAAAAATATCTAAAAAAGGATATTCCATCATACTTTCCAGTCTTTATACCGTTATAAATATTTCAAAAAAAGACATAAACAAAATAAAGATAAATCGTAAAAACATTACAAAAAACATCAAAAGAAAATTCGGTCTTGAATCGCACAAGATTATTCTAAGAATAAAACCACCTGTTTTTTTAGAAACTAATGCTCTGTATATACTTTTAATTATAATTATTTTGGAATTAATCGTACGTCTATTAATGATTCTTGATATTAAAAAACAAAAGAAAGGAAAATCACTCTACATTTTTACTCTGCTACTCGGTAGTTTATTTGTACCTATCTATCTTTTTCTTCGTCGAAAAAATAAATAGAAAAAAATTAAAAATAGAGGGTAACAAATAAGGAGGTCTTACGTAATAGAGGTCACTAAAGCAATCACTTTGGAGGACCTCTATGAAAAACAAACTAAAGATATCATTGGTATTTGTACCAATACTTCTTTTATTTGCTGTATTATTAAGCGGACAACTATCTACAAAAGGAAAAATGTTACAGCTTAACCTTAAAAATGCGCCATTTCCTCATATCCATAGATTAAATGGTTACACATTCAAACAAAAGTTTTTCCCTGCCAGCAAACATTATTCAGACAATACCGTGCTTATCTATATACCAAGTACATTTAAAAAACAAAAAAAAATCAACTATGTCGTTTATCTGCATGGCTGGTATAATAATGTAAATAAAGCAGTTCAGGAATTTAAGCTTATACAACAATTTGAAAATTCTACAAAAAATGCCATCCTGATTATTCCCCAATCCGCAAAAAATGCCCCTGATTCTTTTGGTGGTAAACTCGAAGACAAAAATGGCTTCAAACTTATGATGTTTGAAATTCATAAAAAACTATTTACTGGAAAAAGCAATCCCTTAGAAAAAATAGGTAAAATTACTTTATGCGGACACAGTGGCGCTTTTCATCCTATGGCAGCAATTTTGAAAGTTGGCGGTCTAACCGATAAGATCAATGAGGTAATGCTCTTTGACGGTCTCTACGCAAAACTTCAAAATTTCATGGATTGGATAATAAAACACAAAAAAAAGTTTATTAATATTTACACACAAA
>JAGLSM010000271.1 GCA_023135745.1 Spirochaetota bacterium
GAGGCATAGCTGAATTATTCTGACTCTCCTGCTGCTGAGGAGGAGGCATAGCTGAATTATTCTGACTCTCCTGCTGCTGACCCGGTGCCGACGGAGCATCCTGCCGTTGACCGGAACTCATTAGTACAACATTTGTGGCAACTATCTCAACAAAACTCTTATTTGAACCATCATCAGCGGTCCACCGCCTCTGAGAAAGACGTCCTTCAACAGCAATTTTTTTACCTTTTTTAAGATAATCTATAAGTGACTCAGCCGGTTTTCCCCAAAGGACAATCTTGAAATAACTTGTGTCTTCAACAGTTTCACCTGTCGCTTTGTTGAGATAACGTCTATTCATTGCAATATCAAAGGCAGCCTTGGCAGCTCCGTTGCTTGTGTACTTAAGTTCGGCGTCTCTTACAATATTGCCGCCTACAAGAGTTACATTATTTATAGTAAAAGCCATAATCAGCTCCTTATTGTAACAAGATGACGCATGAGATAGTCCTGAATCAGAAGCTCATTGTTAAAAGGCTGCATACTTTGCTCATCAGCTTCCAGGAAATAATTCCAGTAATGACCTTCACTCTTTTTGTTGATCTCATAGGCCAGTTTTCTGTTGCCGATGTCTTCCTTACTCTCAACTTTAATATCGTGGGATTTTAAAAGGACTTCAAAAGGTTCAGTTGTTTCTACAGCAGAGTCATTCTGCGAATCAAAAATTATCATTAACTCATATTTTTTCATAATTTCTCCCTTCGGTCTATTTCGATCCCTCTTTAATTTATGAGAGATAGAGAGTTAATTGAAAAAAAAATTTAACTTTCGCCTGCTGAAAAGTCAAATTAAATTGAATTTTATTTGACTTTCCTCTGTTTTTTGTTTGGATTTTTTTTCTAAAATGACTTATACTTAAATTAATGAAAATTTATTTGACACAAAATAAGAATTCATTCGTTATATGTTGTTATGAAGTCATGAAAAATAACACAATTATTAAAATACAAATATTAATAAATGAACATAACAAAACGATTCAGCGGTTAATTATAAAGGGAAAATAAATTTAAGCTCATTTTTACTTCGTTTTACGGAGTTGAGGATTATAGATTTTAGTTATAAGCGCTCTGCGTATAATAATGCATTACGAGAATTAAAATCATGTAAAGAGGTTAAAATGGAAACTAACAAACAAAAACCCGATTTCTTTTCTTCTCCCATCAGATTATCTACAATAGTACTTACCTTGTTTCTGATGATTTTTATTTCAACAGGTATATCAGCCGCTAAAAAAGGCGGATTTCTTAAACTTGTCGGCGGAAATTTAAGAACAGAAATGGTTGCATACGCGACCGATAATTCTTTAAAAGCTCTTGGAGAAGAAGGTGTTTCCTTTTCTTACGGAACCCTGCTTTTTCTGGATTTTCAATCAAGACCAATGAGTAACCTGAAACTTGACTTTACAATTGATATTCTTGGGGCTGCGGTAGAAAAACCGTCGGATTTCGGTTTTAGAGCTACCAGGGGCGCAAAAATATACGTTTTAACAACAACACTCACAAATGGACTTATACGTCCACAGGCACTTGGTTTTAAAGAAATTGAAGACACTGAACGTATTGAGCTTTACAGTTTTAATTTTCGGTTCAAAACAGATTATTTCAAATTTACAGGATTTCAGCATACTTCCCGCAATCAATGGGGAAATGAAGGTGATTTCTTCCGTCTCTATGAGGAAAGCACCGATCTTGACGAGATGGATCTATGGAATGAAAAGCCTCCAATCGGTGTTGAACTTGATTTCTGCAGAGGTTTCTTAAAGGGACTCAAGATTGTAGCCGGACCTGAAATATACTGGGGTGCAAATCCAATGGTAATAGGTAAATACTACAGGGATTTCGGATGGTTTGATCTGGCCCTTATTCATAAAGAAGAAATCACAGAAAAAGAATCTGTTAATCCGACAGCTCCAATTGAGAGAAAAACAAGGGCAACCTCACTAATGTTTAAAACCCGGCTTACAAAGGGTGTGGCTCTTGAGCTTGGCGGAATCATGTCAGGTTCTGAAAAAAGAGGCGAAAAGTACAAATATGCTAAAATCGATGGTAGTCCGGGTATACCATACCTTGGGAATTCAGGGGATTACGTTTTCATAGAAACCGCCATTAGATATGGAGATATGTTCGGCGGTAAAGCCAGGGTGACCTTTAAAGCCGGCGAATCCTTTCTTGCCGATTTAAACTATTCATACATGGGTCTTGTTGCAAACGAAGGCACACCATATCTCAACTTTGATAAAACAATGATGCCGTATTCCAAGTGGGGAAACAAGCAGGTTATTGAAGGCGGATTTTCATTTGCAGTGAGCCACGAATTGACACTTCGCCCAAGAGGAATGTACCGCTTCAACCTGAGACGTGCATTACCGCTTATTGAACCATTGATGGGCGCACAAATGTATTCCGGTGTCCAGCCCAGAAACCGAATTGATGATCCATTTGCCGTTACTGATAATAGAGAAGCTCTGTCAGTTGAAATTATGCTTGACTATGATCAGACAGCAGGTACCTATCTATATGAATGGAACAACGATGACAAGGAAGACGCAAAATTTGCATTCAACCTTGGCGTTAATTATACTAAGTATTACAAAGATGCCGATGCTGAAATATACTGGCTGACCGAAGCTCAGAAAACAATAGGCTTCCCGATAGGACTTCCCGCGGATGATGTCTGGAGAGTTATATCAAAACAGGTATTCAATCCAAACAGGAATTTAAAAATTATTAACCGTATTGAAGTTGCTCAGATGCAGCCCAGCCGTTTTGCCGGAGATCCTGATCAGGCCGTTAACCTGCCGGATTATAAAAAATACAGAATTGTACGTTTTATAAAATGGAAAGCTGATATCAGAATGGCAAAACGCTATAGATTTCAGTTTGAAGTAATCAAAGACGGATGGGGACCATACGATTATATGCGTGAATTTAATCTCACATATCCATGGCAGATCAACTTTGACTACTCATTTCTCATCAACAATCTTCTAAATATGAAACTGGCAAGCAAGTTTGGTCTGAGGTATCTATACAGAAATCTGGATGAGAATTCTCCTCCGGATGAATTCCTGGACGGAAAAGTCAGACATCTGCATGAAATATCATTTTACTACAAAATCACTTTATAGGGAGGCTTGAAAAATGAAAAAAATATTTTTAATTCTTAATATAATTATAATTGTTTCTTTGCTTGGCTGCGGAACTACTCCTGTAAATCCGACATGGCTTAGCGGCAAGGACCTTGTTCCCAATCAGGCACTTACACTCATTGGTCCTGATACGGGAATCTACCCTGATATCACAGTTCTCAGTGACGGCGACAACAAATATACGGACTTTCTCATAACCGGAGACTGGAATACCTTTAAATGGGATGTTCAGGACCT
>JAGLSM010000272.1 GCA_023135745.1 Spirochaetota bacterium
CTCCGACATGTGAACTTCAGTTCAACGATGCACCTGCAATTCTTGTAGGACAAAGAAGAGTCGGCCTTATCAAATATGTAATGTCCCTTATGAATGAAGCCCGAATAGGTATAGCATCACAGGGGCTTGGAATTGCCGAAGCAGCTTATCAGGCCGCAAAAAAATATTCCGAAGAAAGAGTACAGTTCAAAAAACCAATAAAGTCTTTTGCTGCTGTAACAGAACTTCTTGCCAATATGAGAACCAAGATTGAGGCAGGAAGAACACTCTTGTATGAAACAACAAGACTTGTTGACATGAAAGACGGTGTCGAAGAACATATTAACAATCACCCTGAAGATGCAAAAACCATGAGACCGGAACTCAAAAAATACACGGCTCTCGCGTCTCTTTTTACTCCAATTTGTAAAGCATATAATACCGAAATTGCCAACGAAGTTTCTTACGATGGTATCCAGATTCACGGTGGAACCGGTTATATGAAGGAGTTTGCCGCTGAACGTTATTATCGTGACGCGCGGATCACTAACATATACGAAGGAACTACTCAGCTCCAGGTTGTCGCAGCAATTGGCGGTGTCGTCAAAGGAGTCTTGATGGAACGCTTAAAAGAGTATGATGAGACTATTGATTTCTCACCTGTTGAGCAGTCTTATAAAACCGTTAAAGAAATGGTAGCTCAACTTGAAAAAGCCATCCAGTTTGTCAAGGCAAAGAATGATAATGATTATCAGGAATACCATGCCGGAAGACTTGTAGATATGGCAGGAAAAGTTATTATCGCCTATCTAATGATGAGAGACGCTACCCATTCCGAAAGAAAAAAAGATGTGTTAAAATTCTTTCTTGAATTCGCGGCACCTGATGTAAAGATGAAGTATGGAATCATCATGAACAATTCAGTCACTCTTCTTGAGAAAAAAGATGCTATCCTGGAGAGTGTTAATTAGATAATCACAAAATTACAAATAAAGTCAATCTAAGATATCCTTCAAAAGCCCGCGCAAGCGGGCTTTTGATCTAACTGAATCTTCTACTTAACTTTTTTTAATAGAATCCGGACGAGGTCATGAAGTCCTTTCTTTTTGGCTAGGTCAATAGGGGTCAGTCCTTTTTTGTTCTTTATATCTGTTCTTGGATTTTTTAACATCAGTGTCTTTAAAACCCTCTTTACCGCGGCTTTTGTAATGAGCGTTGTGGATACTATTCTATGAAGCGGCGTATTACCGTATTTATTTTTGGCATTGATATTTGCGCCTTTTCCTATAAGATAGTGAATTACGTATAAACGGCCATAAAATACAGCATGATGTAGTGGAGTATCCCCATGCTTATCTTTGACATTAACAGCAATTCCTTTGTTAAGTAAAAGAATTACACCGTACAGATCCCCCTTCTGGGCCTTTATATGTAAGGGTGATTCTCCTTTCCAGTCAAAAACATGGACATTGGCCCCCCGTTCAATCAAATACTGAAGTAAAAACCTGCTTCCATAATTTGCGGCATAACACAGAGGAGTATTCCCAAAATTACCCTTCCTGTTTATATCTGCCCCTTTCGAAAGAAGCAGATGGATGAGTTTTTTCTTGGATAAATTATTACCTATAGCGGCTGCATGAATGGGCGCGTCTCCACCGCCTCCCTTGGCAGTTTTTACACTGGCTCCCATTTGTATCAGTAATTCAGCTATCTTGTAATGGTTATTAAAAAAGGGGACAGCAGCACAGGCAAAATAGAGAGCGGTTTCATCAAACCTGTTTTTTTTCCTGACATTTGCTCCTTTTTTAATTAGAAATCTTGCAATCTTATATTGACCTTTCATAGCGGTCAAATGCAGGGGAGTGATCCCAAAACGGTCTGTAATATCTGCTTTGACTCCTTTATGGATTAAATATTTTACGATTTTTAGATAACCTCGCTCTGCCGCAATATGCAAAGGAGTTCTTCCTTTTTGTCTTTCCCTGATATTCAGGTTAGCCCGTCTTCTTACCGCTCTTTTTACTCCCCTTAAGTTTCCCTTTTTGACCGCTTTCATGAGGTCTTCATTGGGACCTGCAAAAATAAAAAGACTGCTTAAAAATATAAGACTCGCAATTAAGATCAGTTTTTTTTTCATACCCGCTCCTTTTACTTTTAATTATACGATATTATAAATATTAAAAATATAGTTTTAAAAATGAGAACGTTGAAATTCTTTCTTGAATTCGCGGCACCTGATGTAAAGATGAAGTATGAAATCATCATGAACAATTCAGTCACTCTTCTTGAGAAAAAAGATGCTGTCCTAGAAAGTGTTAATTAGACAAAAATTAAGATATAAATCAAAAGCCCGCGTAAGCGGGCTTTTGTATTTTCTATTGAAAGTCGTAAAATAGCTTTAGCCTTATTATGATTAACATGTTATAGTTTTTATTATAACATGTTAATCATAAAAGTACTTGCCTAGAAATTAAACTTTATACCACCAGAAATGACGGTATCACTGCTAGCACTCCCGGCAGTACTAAACAACCGATTAGCTTCAATCAGGAGGTTAACAGTACTTCCTGAAAAGAGTTCCACACCAATGGTCCCTATGATAAAATCTCCGGTAAATGCAAAATCGTCAGAATCAAAGCCTACACCTACCTGAAAACTGCGGTATTTAGCAGCGACATAGGGAGTTAAACCTCCCATGCTGATACTAAATATTGCACCTGCGTCCAATATAGTCAAGGAACCGGCATCGCCAAATTCTGAATACCCAACTCCAGCATTCAGTGCCAGACTTGGTCCTGCCTCCCGGCTTTGAAACAGCGCCAGCTTAATATCCCCAAAAAAACCAAGCCCGAACAGACGTACGCCAAGATCAATGTTGTCAGACAAACCAAAACGAGCTCCTATTTCCGGTATAAATCCTTCCGCGTCCATAGGGATTGTTCCTGCAAAAAATATTTCCATATGTCCAGGTCTTACAGTATTGGCCGTCTGCAAATTAGCTAACGCACATCCCGAAAAATTAACCATCAGAAACAGTAATCCCACAGCAGCAAGTATGCCAAGTTTTTTGTTACGCATATAATCCTCCTAATTTTAAGTTGTACACTTTTAATATTCAGTATTCTAAAGGAAACTTTTAATAAATGAAAGGGTTTTTTTATTCACTTACAATCTACTGCTTGTTACGATGCGCTACAGCATAAAATAGAATAAGTACAGAGTACACTTCCAGACGGCCTAAAAGCATGGAAAATATCAACACTATCTTACTCAGTGGATCAAAAAAAGCATAGTTTTCTACAGCACCAACCTTGGCAAGACCCGGCCCGATATTGCCCAAAGTAGCGATTGAAGCTGAGAACGATGTTACTATATCATATCCCTGGAAAGTTAGAAATAAAGTGATAAGCGCAAAAAATAATAAGAAAAAGATAAAAAAT
>JAGLSM010000273.1 GCA_023135745.1 Spirochaetota bacterium
GGAGAAAGCGGAACCGGAAAAGAACTTGTCGCGAGAGCGGTACATTATAATAGTCCCAGACGCAACTGTCCCTTCATAGCAATTGACTGTGCAGCTATTCCTGAAACTTTGATAGAAAATGAGTTCTTTGGTCATGAAAAAGGCGCGTTTACAGGTGCTTATTCAAGGATTAATGGAAAATTTGAGCTGGCAGATCAAGGCAGTATATTTCTGGATGAAATTGGGAACCTGAGTCTTGATGTTCAGGCAAAACTTCTGCGGGTTCTGCAGGAGAAAGAGATTACCAGAATTGGAGGAAGTCAGAAAATAAAAGTGGATGTTAGAATTATCTGCGCTACTAATTCTGATTTACAAAGGGCAATTATAGAAGGTTCATTCAGAGATGATCTTTATTACAGGATAAATGTTATTCCAATCAGGCTTCCGGCGCTCAGAGAGAGGAATAATGATATACAATTATTAGCAAATCATTTTTTAAATAGATATAATAAGGAATTGAATAAAAAAATTAAAATTGACGGAAGTGCCATGAAAATTCTAAATTCCTTTTCATGGCCCGGAAATGTTCGGGAACTGGATAACTATATACACAGGCTTGTTGTAGAGAATGAAGACGGTCTGGTGGTTGAAAAGAATTTGCCTTACTTTTTCAAAAGAAAAGGAAAATCAGAGACTTATAATTTTCCGGATAATTTCACTTTAAGGAAAATTGAAGAAATATATATAGGTAAAATCCTGAAACAACAGAAAAACAATATAAGTAAGGCGGCCAGGGTTCTTGGAATTTCAAGAAAGACATTACACAATAAGCTGAAACTAATGGAGTGAGTGTCTGCTGCACAACCTGACAAACAAATTTCACACGGAATACTATCCGTTGTACAAGATTCTATTTACCAGGAAAAATCCAGTTCTAATCCGTCATAGGCCGGTTTCATATTGACCGGAAGCATTTTTAAGAATTGCTTGTGACTGACTGCATGATTCATATGTATAAAGTAGGTTTTTTTTGCACAAATATTTTTAGCGATGGAAACCGCTTCATCAAAAGAAAAATGAGTTGGATGCGGATGCGGCCTAAGTGCATTGATTATCAGTATATCCAGATTATTTAATTTCTCCATAGTAGATTCAGGTATCAAAGACGCATCGGTTATATATGCGAGATTTCCAAATCTAAAACCAAGGATCGGCAGAATTCCATGCTTTACCGGAAGGGGGATTATTTTTTTATTAAAAATTACGATGTCATTTTTTATTTTACTCAGTTTTATCTGAGGCAGTCCTCCTCCTTTTTGAAGGGGGGAAAAAATATAATTGAATCTTTTTTTAATTTCTCTAATGGTTTTTTTATTACCCATACAGGGAATGGTTTTTCCCGGGAATCTGGATAGTGGTCTTAACTCTGTTATACCTTCTATATGATCTGTATGATAATGAGTAAAAAGTACAGCTTCTATTGATTTTATGTTATTTTGTAAAGCCTGTTGTCTGAAATCTATTCCTGAATCGATTACAATATTTCCGTCCCCGGTTTTTATTAAGATAGAAGTCCGTAGTCTTTTGTCTTTTTTATCTTTGGATTTACAGACGGAGCATTTGCATCCTATCTGCGGAATTCCATCAGATGTGCCTGTTCCAAGAAAGATCAATTTAGCCATTTTAAATTTCCGTTATTAAATAAAAAAAAGATTCTTATTAGTTTCAAGTTTACCTGTTTAAAAGATAAACACTTACAGAACAAAAAGTAATAAGCTATATGAAAATGTGAAGTTAAAAATTCTAAATAGTACAAACGGAATTTGCATTGGTATGAAAATCTGTTAAATTTTAATAGTAATAAAAATTTTCAAGTTGGTAAAAAATGAATCAAAACTCAATTAATGTCAGGGATATTTCTAAGGCATCAAAGGAATCAGCAATAATAATGCAGTCAGTTCAAATTGATATCAGGAACAAAGCTCTTATAGATATGGCAGCTGCAGTCAGGACGAAAAAAGGCGATATAATCAATGCGAATAAACAGGATCTTATCACGGCAAAAAAAGACCTGGATGATGGAAAAATCAGTATGAGTCTGTATAAGAGGCTTATACTGGATGATAATAAAATTGAAGATATGGCTATTGGTCTTGAGAGTATATGTAATCTTGAAGATCCGACCGGTAAAATTCTTGAAAAAACCGAACTTGATACCGGTCTGGTGCTGTCAAAGGTCAGTTGTCCAATAGGTCTGCTTGGTATAATTTTTGAGTCAAGGCCGGATGTTGTTCCGCAGATAATGGGTTTAACAGTGAAATCGGGAAACACTGTTGTTTTCAAGGGAGGACGTGAAGCCGTAAATTCCAACAGGATGCTTTTTAATATTCTCTATGATGCTGGTGTAAATGCCGGTTTACCTGAGTTTTTTTCCGGTCTCATTGAGACGAGGGATGATGTCAGTGAAATGCTGAAACTGGATGAATACTATGATTTATTAATTCCCCGAGGTTCAAATGCTCTTGTAAAAATGATTATGGAAAATACTAAAATTCCTGTACTGGGTCATGCTGACGGGATTTGTACACTTTATATTGATAAGGATGCTGATCCTGAAAAGGCTTTTAAAATAGCTCTTGATTCAAAAACACAGTATCCGGCTGTTTGTAACGCTATAGAAAATCTTTTAATAAATCGGGATTTTGCAGAAAAGCACTTTACTGAGCTGGTGGAGCTTTTTGTGGAATCAGGCGTTGAACTTAGAGGTGATGAGGAGTCAGTTTCGTTAGTTAGTGATATTAAACCAGCGGCTGAATCTGATTGGTCAACAGAGTACAATGACATGATACTATCTGTAAAAATAGTTTCTCAATTTGAAGAAGCTGTTGCTTTTATCAATAAATACGGATCTGGACATACTGACGCTATTGTTACAAATTCTCCCCGGCAGGCTGATTTATTTAAAAAAACTATTGATTCATCTTCTGTGATGATAAATGCCTCTACAAGATTTGCGGACGGATTCAGATATGGTAAGGGCGCTGAGATTGGAATAAGCACCAACAAGACACATGCAAGGGGTCCTGTAGGTCTTGAAGGTCTGGTGATATATAAGTATTTTTTAGAGGGCAATGGACATATTGTAAAGGATTATTCCGGAGAAAAGGCAAAACCGTTTACACATAAAAGACTTAAATAATGCTTTTCAATTAAACGGTTTATGCTTAGGTTTAAGCCGGCAAAATGAATTGGTTAGTTTTTCTTTTGTTAATAAACACTTATAGAATACGTAAATAAATATGCGACATAAAGCCGATATAATTATAAAAAACATTACACCTTCTGTGGGAATCCCTGATGGAGATGTGACTCTTCATTGTGAGGGACTAATGCCCTTAAAACTTGAAGAGGACAGCC
>JAGLSM010000274.1 GCA_023135745.1 Spirochaetota bacterium
AGACTTTTTACACAGTCTGTCAGTAACCTTCTATTTTCGACTTTGTTCAGTAACCTTTTATTTTTGACTTTGTTCAGTAACCCTCAATGCAATTGTCATGTTGCAATCCTTCATTTGGCTTTTTATACAGTTTGGCAGTAGTTGGCTGGTTTCTTTACAATTCATGGAGTTAGCAGTTTTTCTTCTGTTGAGTTTTCCGAGCGTTGAGCGTAGTCGAAACGCATTTGTTGCTCTTCATCCATTTCAGTTCATATTCGGTAAACTTGTCGCCGCCTTCATTGCGCTCTTTGATAGTACGTACGATTGCTCCGACGGCACCCAATTCCTTCAAGAGACCTTTAAGGAATCCGTCCGTAAAAAGGTCGTCAAAAATTGAGTTTTCTTTCACTAGAGTGTAACCCTTATCTATCTGTGAGGTTATCCATATTCCGGAGCCTTCTCCACGTACATATCGGGTATAAAGCTTTGGGAGATATGCTACGGCTTGCTGTATTGATTCATATTCGTAGGATTCGTTCATTCTTTTTACAAATACTGAAGCAAATGCCTTGCCTGCTTTTATTTTAAGTGCGGGGCTTCCGTTTCTTATAATCAAAGTACTGAATTTATTTAAAAGTTCGGACGGCTGCCATGACTTGTTTTGTTTGATATTAAGTGAGTGACCTTGGGCGGCAAGCTCTTTATTGAGACATTGGGCAAGATCTATATGAATTTCGGGCATAGTTTCCTCTTATTTCTGTATTATCAATTCGTATTTTTTTCTTATATGATGAGTCTGGATATTCAGTTCATCTCCAAGCTTTATAAGCTGTCTTGAAAAATCGGCAAATTTTCTGTTGAGAGATATTGAATCTATATTGGGAAGTATCTGATTGTACAGTAATTTAAATATCTTATTTTCAATGTGTTTTCTTTTATAATTCAGCTGTGATTTATTACTGAATGAGATAAAGGATACAAGGGAATTAAAATCACTTTCATTCCTGGATGTCAGAAAGTCCTGCAGTTTATTGTCTATTTTTATAGAAAAAAGCTCTTCTACCAGATTATAATTAATTTTTAGTCCGGTACTTTTCGCGGATTTTATCATTCTCGCAACTCTGTGAAAATCAAGCTCGTCTATATCATCTTCCAGGAGGGGAAGCTGATATGCAATTTCGTTGTTGATAGTGGCTTCGAGACTCGATTTTTCGACAGATGGGATCGGGACATGGTTTCGGGCGTAAAATTCAATCAGGTCCAGATATTCATCCATCTTTTCAGTGCGAAGTGCGTGAAGATCCATAAAAGATTGTTCAAAAAGGCCTTTAACAAGGGTTTCCTTGCTGTCGAATTTTACATCGTTGAGGCTGTATGAATGGGTAAACCAGTCCTTAATTTTTATGTTTATATCGGATATGCTGTTTTTATGTATAAGGGAATCGATGTATTCTTTAATTTTTTCGTCGGTATATGGTTTTAAGTATGATTTTATTTCCAGGTGGGATGATCTGATTATATAGAAAAGGAAGTTTTTTTCGTCTAATGTGACATTGTTTTTAAGATAGGCTGATCCATAGAAAATTGTTGAGCCGTTTTTTTTGACTTCTTTTATATTATATAGAGATATTGAATAAAAATAGATCGACCCTGAGTTTTCATTTTCAGGTGTTAAAAATTTTTCCATGACATACTGATTAACTACCTTGCTTTCATCAAGGACATATTCCTTGATTATTTCATAAAAGACCCGTTTTCCGTTGCCGAAGTGAGGAATATTGCTTGGAGCGTCTTCCAGTATTAGTGTAAATTTTTCTTCAGTATTTTCAGGAAGATAGGGTGTCATTAATTCCAGAGCGCGCAGCGCGTATCTTTGACATTGTACGCCTTCAATTCCTGAAATTTCCGAGAAGAACCATCCGCAGCTGGTATACATAAATAGAGCAAATTTTTGTGCTTCAAAGAGAGTAAGGACGATTCTTTGCTCATCAATATCAAGAGTTTTTTTGGCGTGTTTGTTAAAAAATGATTTACGGGCTGTTTCATTGTTTTCCATTATCAGACTTATGTAGTCATTACGGGCATTCCAGAAATTTTTCAGGTAAAGGTTTCCTATCTGCTCGGCCTCTACAGCGATATTATTACGAAGAAAATCAAAGGCCATCCGTAAAGGCTTTCTCCATGCTTGAGTCCATTCTTCCGGTCCTCCATTGGAGCATCCGCAGTCCTCCATCCAGCGGCCGACGCCGTGAGAACAGCTCCAGGCTGTTCCCAGACAGTTGTTTCCATCCTTGAGGTGTACTTCGTCCACGGGTGGGAATTCTTCCAGGAATTTTCCATAATTGGTCATTATAAAATGATTGTTGTGGTTGTTGTCGTTGATCATGTCTGCAAGACACATATTTGCAAAGGGTTCATGGTGTCCGTATGATTCTCCATCAGTCGCAATATTGACAAGACAGGCCGGCTTATCCTCATTATCTGATGCAATAATCCTGTCTCTGAAGTTGTCGGAGTTTGTCAGAATATGTTCGAAACCTACAGATTTTGCTATGTCCTTATCGTAGAAGAATACAGCAATATGTCCTTTTTTTGTATTAACATGGTAAGCCTGTGAAGTATCTACTGAGTTGTTTTCAACATTATGCCATTCATCTGTTTCCGAAGATCTTATGGATTCGGCCTGTGTCGGAGAGAGTATTATATACTTTATACCGCATTCAATAAGGGCTTCGAGTGTATCAATATTGACAGCTGTTTCCGCCAGCCACATGCCCTCGCTGTCCCTTCCGAAACGCTTTTTAAAGTCATATAGCCCCCATAGAATCTGGGTAAATTTATCCGCAGTATTGGCCAGCGGCATTATTATATGATTGTATACCTGGGCAATTGCATTTCCATGTCCGTTGTTTTTTCCGGCTGAAATCCGGTCTGCTTCTATAATTTTATTATAGGTTACAGGATCATTTTTTTCGAGCCAGATTAAAAGAGTGGGCCCGAAGTTGAATGAAATATATTCGTAATTATTAATAATATTAACGATCTGTCCCTGCTGATTGAGTGTCCTCGAATCGGCGTTTGCCGCGTAGCACTCGTTGTTTATCCTTTCGTTCCAGTCGTGGTAAGGATAAGCTGAGTCCTGCCTGTCAATTGTTCCTGTCCAGGGATCTTCACGGGGAGGTTGATAAAAATGACCATGTATAATCAGGTATAATTGATTTTTTATATCGGGCATTTTATCCTTCTTTTTTGATGAATGAAGTAGTGTAATATAATAGTAATTATTTTAATAAAATAAAACTAATAAAGGCGTTTAAATTTGAATTTTAACTTATATAAGAGTAATTTTTTTTAAATTATTATTGTGCGGATCTTTTTGTTAGTTTATAATGATTGTCAGATTGCAG
>JAGLSM010000275.1 GCA_023135745.1 Spirochaetota bacterium
CCGGAAATGAAATCAACCGGAGAAGTTATGGGTATCGCGGAAAATTTCGGAACATCTTACGCGAAGGCGCAATGGGCTGCATTTTTCCCGCTTCCCCAAAAGGGAAGGGTATTTGTAAGTGTAACTGATAAGGATAAACCAAAAATCCTTAAAGCAATAAAAACACTGGAAAAAATGGGGTTTTCCATTCACGCGACCAAAGGCACTTATGCTTTTTTGAACAATAACGGAGTAAAGACCGAGATAACTTATAAGGTAAATGAAAACAGACCTAATATAGTTGATAATATAAAAAGTCATGAAGTAGATATGATATTCAATACCCCATTAGGAAAAGCCTCTCATTACGATGAAATTGCCATACGTCAGGCAGCAATCACTTATAATATTCCATGTATTACAACAACTCCGGGTATAAACGCATGCGTCAACGGGATTGAATCGTTAAAGGCTGATAAACTCAAAGTTCGTCCCCTTCAGGATTATTTCCAGAATACAGACGGATAATGGAAAAAGACCGTCATAAAGTTAAATTTAAACCCTGGATGATCGATAATATTTATATCTATACAAGGTTTCTGAAAACCTGAATTATTAACTTGACACATAAGGAATTAAAAAAGTAGAATATCGTTGGTGAATAAGGTTTTAAAAAATTTCCGCAACCTTGTAAAACCGGATGAAATTTATTACATTTTAATATATTAAAAGACAGTAACTCATATGATGGAAATTAGCTTTAAAAACAATACAGTAAAAGTCTCCGGTGAAGTCGATATATTCTGTGCCGACCAGTTAAAATCAGACATCATTAATCACAGCTTTACAGAAGATTTTTGTGTTGACCTTGAAAATGTTAACTATATTGATAGTTCGGGCATTGGGGCTCTGATTTCCCTATACAATCATTTTGAAAAACTCAATATATCATTCTACGTAAATCCATCACTGATGGTAAGAAAAATATTTATAGCAAGCAAACTTGACAGTCTTTTTTTTAAGGAAAAACAAACCAGGGAATCTGAAAATATTCTATTTCAGGACAGTTTTGTCGCTGATACAAAGATACTCGCGTATATTATTGACCGCCTTTTCCGTGACCTTGAAAAAGCGGATTATCCTCATGAAGATTCCCAGGAGATCGTAGTATCTGTAGATGAAGCAATCACAAACGCTATACTTGAAACTATAAAAGCAACCGGAGAAGTTATAGATGACCTTGACATGACCTATCATGCAAATACGGTTAAAACTATAGCAGTCAAATGGGAAATCAAACCTGAAGAATTTTTTGCTACAATAATTGATCACGGATCAGGATTTGATATGAATAAAATCAAAACAAGTATCCCGGATACAACGGGAAACGACTATCTGGCTCAGGTTGGAGAATATCAGCAAAAGTGCAACCTTCAGGTAAGGCTCAATGGAGAAAATATCACTTTAAACCGCCTGGGGGCAGGACTTAAAATAATGACTGCATTCATGGACGCGATAATTATTGACCTGATAGATGTAAAAGAAAGCGACACAGGCAAATTAGATAAAGAAGCAAACGGAACTATCCTTAATTTGTACAGAAAAAGGAAGCACTAAAACCCTTCCCTGGTTATCAACTATGAAACAAATAAAAAAATCAATGGTATTAAATGACGTTTGTTACGATATAAGGGGTCCTATCCTTCAGGAGGCCATGCGCCTTGAAGAAGAGGGGATGAAGATAATCAAATTGAATATCGGGAACACAGCCCCCTTTGGACTGGAAGCCCCCGAAGAACTTATTCACGATATGATAATGAACATACGAAATGCTCAAGGATATTGTGATTCCAAAGGCATTTTCCCGGCAAGAAAAGCTGTCATGCAGTATCATCAGCAAAAAGGCGTAAATAATATCAGCACTGATAATATTTACATAGGAAACGGTGTAAGCGAATTAATCAAGATTTCAATGGAAGCACTCTTAAACAACTCAGATGAAATACTCATCCCTACTCCAGACTATCCTCTATGGACAGCCTCTGTTAATCTCGCAAGAGGCAAAGCAGTCCATTACATCTGTGACGAAAAATCAGAATGGCAGCCGGATTTAAAAGATATCGAAAAAAAAATAACTCCAAAAACTAAAGGCATAGTAATAATAAATCCAAATAATCCAACCGGAGCCGTTTATAAAAAAGAAATATTACAAAAAATCGTTTCAATAGCTGAAAAACATTCTCTTATTATTTTTTCTGATGAAATTTATGACAAGATACTTTACGATAACTCCGTTCATTACAATATTGCTGCAATGACCGACAAGGTCCTTGTAGTTACATTCGGGGGTATTTCAAAAAACTACCGGGCCCCGGGATTCCGGGTAGGATGGATGGTCTTAAGCGGAAACAGAGCAATAGCAAATGATTATATTGAGGGAATCAATATACTTTCATCCATGCGGCTATGCAGCAATGTCCCGGGTCAGCATGTCGTACAGACTTCTCTCGGCGGTAAGCAGAGTATTCTCAAGCTTACCGCAAACGGCGGCAGACTGCAGAAACAAAGAGACCTTGCATGGAAAATGATAACATCTATTCCGGGTATTTCCTGCGTTAAACCAAAGGGAGCGCTCTATCTATTCCCCAAAATAGACATAAAAAAATATAAAATAAAAGACGATTATCAGATGGTCCTTGATATCCTGTTAAAGGAAAAAGTGCTGGTTACACAGGGAACCGGTTTTAACTGGCCGGAACCTGATCACTTTCGAATGATTTTTCTTCCTCATGAAGAAATCCTGACTATAGCCATTAACAGGATCGCTAATTACTTCAGCTCAATAGGTTAGAATGAATCCATGATGAGATAGAACGCTGATTTTACGGATCTTTGCGGATTTTCACAGATTATTTTTTTGAAGTAAAATAATTAGTTTTAAAAAATTAAGCCTGTTAATTGCTTTGACTTTATTATAAAATCCAATATTACGGAAGTTAAAAAAAGTATGTTAGGTTTATAAAAATAATGTTTATCGCAATATGTATAATTGAATTAGACACATCTGACTCCATTTCCTTAAAGGAAAAAAGAAATATACTAAGAAGCATAAAAGACAGGACACGTTCATCATTCAATATCGCAATTTCAGAAATAGCCCGTCAAAACGATATATCAAATGGAATCCTTTCAGCTGTATCTGTATCATCAGACGCCAAATATCTAAATGGATTAATGGATAAAGCACTTGATTCAATTGAACGCAAATTCCCCGGGAGAATAATAAAACATGAACTTCATGTGGAAAAATTCGCGTCTCTTTGATACCTCCGTCCTAAGGTGTAAATTATTAGCACATTTTAAGAAAAAAAGTTC
>JAGLSM010000276.1 GCA_023135745.1 Spirochaetota bacterium
AGGAATCATTATCCATAGTAACAATCCTTTGTTTCTATTTTTCAAGGTTAGTTTTCAGCCATTCCTTTAATTTCAAAAGGAGTTCTTTATTGATCCTGTTTTTATTTTCTCCGGATCTGTATTTTAACATAGTATTCATGTTTTTTATAAACAAAAAATCAAGTTTTCTTTTTTTTATTTTATTTAAGTTATAAAATTGATTGATTTTTTTTGATTCTGACTCAGGATAGACGATAAGACCTCTTGTGCGGATATTTGTAAATAATTTTACAGGATCAGCAAAGAGCCACTTTCTATTGTATGAAAGGGCGATAGGATTAAGGAAATTATGAAACATTTTTACAATTTGTTCCATCACGTTTGTTCCGGGAGTTATATTGGATAACCTTTTGTTGTTTTTCATAGCGCTGAATTCTGTATGGACATAATAAATATTATTGTCTATTAAATTTTGATTTATCCCTGCCATCTTCATTCTCTTTTTTATATTCTCTTCTATGATCTTGTACATTGCCTTATCAGGAGGAGAGAATAGAACCATTATCTTTGGTTTATCATTTATAGCGGATAATGAGGAAAAAATGCATCCATCTCCTAATGATATGTAGGCGATTTTATCTTTGTCGATATTTGTCTGGTTTATCAGCCAGTTTTTTGCGTCACTCTGTGCTTTAGAGTATTGACCCCATACAAACTGTTTTGGATATGGGGTTTTTCCTGATCCCATATTGTCGTACCGCAGTACCGCATATCCGAAAGAAGCAAGATAATGCGATAGTATTTTACCTGTATTGTATTTGACCGGACTATTTTTCAAATTCCAGTTTCTGTCCTTTGGGGCACTTCCTGCCTGAAGTATTACTGCCGGATGTTTGCCCTTCATGTTTATCGGTTTTACCAGAGTGCCGTAGTGTTTCATGCCTGAAGATGAAAAAGTTATTTCAAGGGAATTAACTGCTTTTAGTGTAAGACTATCGGTTTTGCAGGATGTAAGAAAAATAAATAAGGAAAGGGAAAATAATCCTGTGATTTTTATGCTGTGTTTTTTTATACAAAACATACTAAAATCTAATTAATAATCCTGAAATTGTACATAAGAACAGAAAATCAAAAAATATTAATACTTGTAGCTTTTAATTTTTTGTATAACAGAAGCATAGTCATCTTCCGCGAATATTCCGCTTCCAAGGACAAAATTATCAGCTCCCGATTCAAGTATGGGCTCGAAATTGTCTTTTTTAATTCCGCCGTCTACCTGAATACTGACATTCAGCTTTTTGATATCTATGAGTATTTTTAGTTCCTGGATCTTGAATAAGGCTTCTTTTATCATTTTCTGACCGGAAAAACCGGGTTCCACAAGCATTATTAAAACAGAATCCAGCTTTGATAATAATGGTTCAAGTAAGGAAGCTCCTGTTGAAGGTTTTATTGAAATTCCAGCCCCGAAGCCTGCTTTTTTTATAGTATCTATCAGCTCTTCGGGTCTACTGACAGTTTCATAATGAAACGTAATTAAATCCGGTTTCATTTCGAGAAACCTTTCCAGTGAATCTGCAGGATTTTCAATCATCAGGTGAATGTCTGTTTTTAAATTTGTTACGCGCTGAAGATCCTTAATGAATTTAAAACCGAATGTAAGATTAGGAACAAAGTGGTTGTCCATAACGTCAAAATGTATGTAATCGGCGCCTGCTTCTTCAATAGACTTTATTTCTTCAGCCAGATGAGCGAAATCAGCTGCCAGAATTGATGGTGATATTTGAATCTTTTTCAATTGTATCTCCTGGTTATATATTTTTTACCGCCTATGAACATTTCAAGAACAGCATGATCTGAATAATTAAATACGTTCACAATTCGGTCGCCGGATTTCTTTATTCCATTGTAAATTTCCTGTTGGGTTCCATTTTGAGTCAGCAGTACTTTTATGTTATATTGGTTAGAATCAATTTTTAAATTATTTTTAGGGTTTTGTTTTGTGAGACCGGATTTTGAAATGATTATAACTTGAGGCAGTATAATATTAAAAACTCCATATTTATCATTCCCTCCTGTCTTCAAAATAACCAGACTTCCTCTTGTTATTTTTGCCGAAGCACGAGGAGTCATTGAATTTACAATTCCGATTCTTCCGTAACCATTTTCTATTTTTACTGTGAGATCATTCATAGACAGCCAGGTAATGGCGTTCTTGAGGTTCTGATTAATCAGGTTAGGAAGGACGATTACGGATCCTTCTCTTCCCTTACTTACCAGTACATTTATAGAAAGAGGATATTTTGCCAATGTTGTTGCCGCGGGATCCTGAGATATGATTTTACCGGCAGGTGAATTATCTGAAAAAGAGTAGGCTATTTTTCCTATGATTATCATTTTAACTGAAGAACTTTTGGATTTAAGATATTTTATTGCCTCTATGGTATTTTTCCCGATGATGTTTGGTACTTCTCCTTCTTTTGCTCTTTGGCTTACAAAAAGCCTGATGGATCTTTTTTCTTTGGTATAGAACCCGCCCTTTGGGTCTTGATCGATTACAATTCCCGGAGGGCTTTTAAAAGCTATTATGGTTTTAAGTTCGATGTTGAGATTCTTCTTCTGCAGTTCCAGAATTGCATCCGATAGAGGTTTTTTTATAAGATTAGGTACGGATACGAGTGCTTCACCTTCCTTCCAAAGGGAAACAAAAGTCATTGCAAGCATAAAGCTTATAACAATAAAAATTGCAAGTATAATAAGGATTTTTTTTGTAGAAAAAATATAGAGTTCTCTTTCATTTGAAACGTTTTTTAGTTTCATAAAAAGGATCTGCTTGATTTTTCCTGTTACCTTTTTAATTTCTAAAATTATTTTTGAAATAATTTTCATTTTTTTACTCCTCAGGTGCGGACTGAAAGTTGTGTCCGCTTTTTATTCTGTTGCCGTTTATAAAATCATGGCAATTCATTTTTCTTTTATTTTCCATTTGAAGTTCCAAGACAGATATTCCTCCAAATTTGCATGCAATTACAAGACTTTTTTTATCGGCTATTGCAACTTCTCCGGGGTTCGCGCTTATATCGGGAAGATACTTTGCTCTGTATATAAGGACTCTTTTATTATTTAAAAATGTATAGGCTGTTCTGCGCTGCGAAAAAGCGCGTATCTTGTTGAAGACATCTACCCCGGAGTCGTTCCAGTTTATATATCTTTGACCGCTTGTAATCTTATGACATAAGTTATTTACTGATTCTTCCTGAGGAATGAATACTGCCTTTCCTGATTCGAGGAGGTTAAGGGCTTCTTCACTGAGTTCCAGACCGCAGTGCTGGAGCTTTTTGAATAC
>JAGLSM010000277.1 GCA_023135745.1 Spirochaetota bacterium
TGCAAGCCCCGCGGCTGTTGTACCGCCGGGAGAAGTAACCTTGTCCTTCAATACTTCCGGATGTTCTTTAGTAGAAAGAACCATCTTTGCCGAACCAAGGAAGGTTTTTGCCGCCATTGAAAGGGCAACATCCTTTGGAATACCCTTCTTTACACCGCCTTCCGCCATCGCATTAATAGCGGCAAATACAAAGGCCGGACCACTGCCCGATAGACCTGTCACAGCATCCATCAGGCTTTCTTTAAATGGATACACAAGACCGCATAATGAAAACATCTCCTCAAAATCGGCAATATCCGTATCAGTGCAGCTCTCTTCAGTTGAATACGCAATTACCCCCTCGCCTATCATCGCCGGAGTATTCGGCATAACTCTGATAATTCTCGACTTACTCAGTAAGTTTTTAAGAAACGCAAGGGTAATTCCCGCGGCAATAGAAACAACCAATTTATTTTCAAGAAGATCACAGGCTTTTTTATCAAACAGTCCTGAAATTTGCCCCGGTTTAACCGCTATTATCAGAATATCTGATTCTTTACAAATCTCTTCCACTGAATCTGCAGCATTCAGCTTATACTTTGAAGACAGTTCCCTGGTTTTTTTATTATCAAGATCAAAAACATAAAGCAAGTCAGACTTCATCCCCGAGTCCGCCATTGCCCTGACAAGAGCACTTCCCATATTTCCACAACCAATAAAACCTGTTTTTTTCATAGTATATCCTTAAATATAGTTTCTTGAGCCAAAGATTGCTGTCCCTATCCTTACCATTGTAGCGCCTTCAAGGATTGCAGTTTCAAAATCACCCGACATACCCATTGAAAGTTCCCTGTATAGCGGGAAAGATTTTTGTATTTCCGGCAGGATATTCCTCAGCATGGCAAATGATCTTTTGTTGTCATCTTCACTGCCCATTAATGGACCAATAGTCATCAGACCGACAGGTTCAAGACCTTCTATCCCGGCCAGTTTTTCAGCAAAATTCAAAACTTCAGACGGATCAATTCCGTTTTTATTCTGCTCATTCGAGGTATTGACCTGTATAAGTGACTTGATAACCCGGCCGAACCCGGAAGCGCTTTTTCCAAGCTTTTCTGCTGTTTCAATTTTATCAAGAGAATGAACATAATCAAAATACTGTGCCGCTTTCGCGGCCTTATTACTCTGCAGATGTCCAATTAGATGCCATACAGCATCTATCCCCAATGACTTGATTTTCGGAACAGCTTCCTGTATTCTGTTTTCTCCAAAATCCTTAAGTCCGCATCCAAAAACAGACTTGACTTCATCGGCAGTTCTGGTCTTGGAAACAGCAATCAGACGTACATTCTCCGTCCCCGCAGTTTTTCGGGCAGATTCAATTCTTTCAAGAATAACGTTAATATTGTCGATTTTATTCATATAGAATTATAAGTAATGAGGCATTGATTATGAGTCAAGTTTTTTGAACATCTCTTTTTAGGTCTCTATAGTAAAAATTCGAATTTTTATCAAAATATATTAGATTTAATACAAAGATTAAGGATTAAAGATTATTTATGAAAGTACTTCTTACAGCAGTTGAGGCTATTCCTTTTGCCAAAACCGGTAACCTTTCAGAGATTACCGGAACACTTCCGCTGTATCTTAAGGATTTGGGTATTGATGTACGGATAATAATGCCTTTTCACTCCTCAGTAACAAAAACCAAAGTTAATTTTCAAGATCTTGGACGTATAACAGCTACTATCAATGATAAAAATATAAACGGATTTATAAAACAGACGGAACATGAGGGTATAATATATTACTTCGTACAGCATGATGACTATTTCTTCAACAGGGAAGGGATATACCAGTACTCTACAGAAGACGGAATCTTTAAGGATTATAAGGACAACCTGCAGAGGTTCGCGTACTTTTCAATGTCAGTTCTGGAAAGTATGCACATTACCGGATTTTTTCCAGATGTAATACACTGTCACGCATGGCATACAGCGTTAATACCCATCTATCTGAAAATTCTATATTCCCATAAAAAGCAGTTCTCTTCCATAAAAACGCTTTTTACAATACATAACATGGCCTTTCAGGGACTATTCCCTTCTGAGGATTTTATCCATACCGGACTACCAAGAGATATTTTCACTCCCGATTTTCTTGAATATTACGGTATGCTGAATTTGTTAAAGGGGGGACTGACCTTCTCTGATTTTATCAATACAGTGAGCGAAACCTACGCGTCGGAAATTCAAAGAGAAAAACTCGGCTGTGGTCTTGAAGGTGTCCTTAAAAAAAGAAAGAAATATCTTCGTGGGATACAGGAAGGAATCGACTACAATGTATGGAACCCGGAAACTGATCCATATACCTATAAGATTAACTTTTCCTCAAAAAATCCCGCGAACAAAAAAGAAATTAAAAAGAAGTTATTAAAAGAATTCTCATTAGACAGTTCAAACCCGGACAGGCCTCTTTTTATCCTTACTTCCAAACTTGAAGCCCATAAGGGGATGGCCCTGCTTGAAGAAATAATAAATAAATTCCTTAATAGAGATTTGTCCTTAATTGTATTGAATACCGGATCAAAGCGGTATGTCAACCTGTTTAAAAAAATGGCTGAACATTATCCTGACAGAATGGCTTTTTCAGAAAACACAGAAGAATCAACACTACACAAGGTTATTGCAGGAGCAGACATACTCCTGATGCCTTCAGAATACGAACCGGGCGGATTGTACCAGCAATACGCTCTGAGATACGGAACTGTGCCGATTGTTCATGGAACAGGAGGGCTTGCCGACACAGTTGAGGATAATATAAATGGTTTTATTTTTTGGAAATACACATCTGAAGATTTTTTTACTTCAATAAAGAAAGCAATAAATTTATACAAAAACAAAAAAGAGTGGAAAAAAATTCAGATCAAAGGTATGGAACAGGACTGGTCATGGACAACATCTGCTAAAAAATACAAGAATCTATTTAAAAATCTTATAAAGACATAGACAACCCTGTATGCAGAAAATAAAAATAAAAAATGTTATTAATGTCTTCCTCGCGTTCTTCAGTTTTGCCTGTATAGTCATACTTCTATTGGAACTAAGCAGAAAAAATATGACTCACGCGCTTCCTCTTTTTAAAATTCTCGACATTATAGTTATCTTTATATTTTCTATTGATATAATATCAAATCTTATAACAGATTTTAAAACCCGGTCTTTTTTGAGACAGAACTTTTTATCACTATTTATTCTTGCTTCTTATTTCTTTTTAAGCAGCTGGGCGCCTGTAACAGGAATTGATTTTCTTGGAAAAAACTTTTCATT
>JAGLSM010000278.1 GCA_023135745.1 Spirochaetota bacterium
AATCATATTAATGAAATGATAAACGCCGGCATAGATTCATTTAAAATTGAAGGAAGAGTAAAATCCCTGTACTATGTTGCGAATACAACCAGAATATACAGACATGCTATAGACACAAAGGATGAACAAAATCCTGAGTATAAAAAAATATGGAATGAAGAACTTGATAAGATAAGTCACAGGGAATACTGCACCGGTTTCTTTTTACCTTCAAAAGAGTCTTTAATGCCGGCATCACCGGCTCCAAAAACAGACTGCCGTTTTATAGCTATAGTTATAGATGTTAATAATGGTATTGTTCAGTGCAGGGCGTATAACAAGGTAAGCATGGGTGACAATATAACCGCAATAGGCAGAGGTATTAAATCGGTAACGGATTTTAATTTTATACTTCTAAATGATCAGATGAAGGAAGTTGAGTATGTCGGACATGGTGTTGATTTTTTTCTAAAAACAGATGCTGATCTTGAACCTATGGATATACTTAGAATAGATGTCTAAAAAAAGTATTTTCTTAGTATTTGTATGTTAACTGATTATTTTTTACACATAAAAAAAATTAAAAGGAATAAAATTTTATGCCGAATCAGGACAAGCCTGCTCGAAGTGATTTCATCAGAGCAATCATAGAAGACGATCTTAAAACAAATAAACACGGCGGAGCAGTTGTCACACGTTTTCCTCCTGAGCCTAACGGTTATCTTCATATTGGTCACGCTAAGTCAATATGTCTCAATTTCGGCATTGCTCTGGAAAATAAAAAAGGAGTCTGTCATCTTCGCTTTGATGATACAAATCCTGATAAAGAGGAAGTTGAATATATAGAGTCCATAAAGAGGGATGTTTCCTGGCTTGGATTTGATTGGGGTGAAAAGCTCTACTTTGCTTCGGATTATTTTTCTAAACTTTACAATTATGCTATTGATCTAATAAAAATGGGAAAAGCCTATGTTTGTGATCTTAGTCCTGATGAAATAAGAGAATACAGAGGCACATTAACCGAACCTGGAAAAAACAGTCCATACACAGATCGTTCAGTGGAAGAAAATCTGAGCTTATTTGAAAAGATGAGAGCGGGAGATTTTGAAGAAGGTTCGCATGTACTCAGGGCCAAAATTGATATGTCTTCTCCAAACCTCAACATGAGGGATCCAATAATTTATCGAATCCGAAAAGTGCATCATCACAGGACAGGTGATGACTGGCCGATTTATCCTATGTATGATTTTACACATTGTCTTTCGGATTCTATTGAAGGAATAACTCATTCTATTTGTACTTTGGAGTTTGAGGATCACAGACCATTATACGACTGGGTTCTCGATGAACTTGAACTTGAATGTCACCCTCAACAGATAGAATTCGCGAGGCTGAATATAACCTATACAATTATGAGTAAAAGAAAACTTCTTGAACTTGTTCAGGCCGGTCATGTAAATGGATGGGATGATCCAAGACTGCCTACAATATCTGGACTCAGGAGAAGGGGATATACTCCGGATTCAATAAGGTCTTTTTGTGATAGAATAGGTGTTGCAAAAACAAACAGTACTGTTGATGTTTCTCTTCTTGAACACTGTCTTCGTGAAGAACTTAATATGTCGGCGCCAAGGGTTATGGTTGTATTAAATCCGTTAAAAGTAATAATTGATAATTATCCACAAGACAAGACAGAAGAAATGGATGCTGTTAACAATCCGGAAGACGAGTCAATGGGGAACCGCAAAATTCCATTTTCACGTGAGATTTATATAGAAAGAGAAGATTTCATGGAGAACCCTCCAAAGAAATTTTTCAGGCTTAGTCCGGGTACTGAAATACGGCTTAAACATGCCTATTATATAAAGTGTGAGAGTGTAATAAAGGATGAAAAGACCGGAGAGATTATTGAGCTTCATTGCAGTTATGATCCTGATACCAAAGGCGGCTGGTCACATGACGGACGAAAGGTAAAAGGTACATCTCATTGGGTTTCAGCACAGCATGCCATCAAGGCTGAAGTCAGGCTGTACTCACACCTTTTTAATACACAGAATCCTGATGAGGGCGACGGGTTTACACAAAACATTAATCCTGAGTCGCTTATGGTATTGGAATCATGTATGGTTGAACCTTCCCTTGCCGGAACTGGAGCCGGAAGCAGGTACCAGTTTTTAAGACAGGGTTACTTCTGCGTTGATACTGATTCAAAACAGGACAAACCGGTATTTAACAGGATCGTATCGCTCAAGGACTCCTGGGCAAAAATCGATAAATCAAAAAAGCAGTAGAATTAGAAAAGATATGAATGACAATCTATATAAAAGTACTGCTTTTTATAAAAGGCGCCGGAAGCTCATGGATGAAGGTGTTCCTTTGAGGATGCTTCCAAAGTACAGGCAAGGCAATAATAATACTGCTGTTCTTATATTTCACTCATTGACATCTTCAACTCTGGAGACAGATAATATTGCCGACTTGCTTGAAAAAGAAGGATATAGTGTTTTTCAATGTCTTGTTGAGGGGCATGGTTTTACACATAAAAGATTAAGAAAGACCTCTAAAGAAGAATGGCTTTCTACGGCTTTAGAAGATTTTAATTCAGCAAAAAAAATGTACACCAGGGTTGGCGTTATCGGAATATCGACGGGGGGGCTTTTTGCTATCCGGCTTGCCGCAAAATATAACACTGACTTCTGCGTTACCATTGCCCCTGCCTTAAACATACCTAAAAAATTCGTGACTCTTGCGTTCCTGTTACGGCAT
The DNA here is from genome assembly GCA_023135745.1 of Spirochaetota bacterium. GTDB lineage: Bacteria > Spirochaetota > JAGLSM01 > JAGLSM01 > JAGLSM01 > JAGLSM01. The sequence goes on from JAGLSM010000278.1 coordinate 2,746, forward strand.
ATTTATTGGTATAAAAAAAACAGGACTATAAAAGACATCTCATCATGGTATTTAACGCATATGCCGCTGACTTCGGTTTGGTCAGTCCATCTGTTGGCAAAAAGTATTAAAAAGATTTTATCCGATATAAAATGTCCTGTTTTATCGATACACAGCTTGAATGACTCAATTATAAAATTCAGTTCTTCCTCAGATTTTTTAATAAATTCATCCTCTCACAATATAAATTTTATCACTTTGTCCCGTGACCTTCATATACCGGTACTTCCATGTGGAAGAAAATCAGACTATGCTCTTTCCAGGATATGTGTTTTTATAAAAAAACAGTATTAAATTGGATATTTGGAGTTATTCCTGAATGTAAGTGTATTGTACAAAACTCATAAAGAGCTTTTTGCGAAATTGATCCCATTGTTATTATTTTAAAATGTTATAAATTCAAGTTGCACAATTCTGTTTTTTTGAAAAATGACTGTTTGAGTAAATAAATTTTCAATTAACAAATAAATTTTATCTCAAATAAGTGTTTTCTTTAGCTAATAAATTTAATACGAGTTTCATT
>JAGLSM010000279.1 GCA_023135745.1 Spirochaetota bacterium
AAGACCAATAATAAAAAAATAATTAATAAAACAGTATCACCTTTTATAAAGAAATTTATATTCCTCAATATGATTTACCTCTATCATTTTTTATTTCCAGAATTTTCAAAACTACAAAAAACAATAGAAATAAATATGCTATATAATTAATTCCGGGAGAATAACCGGGTTTAGTATCATAAAAAGTAATTCCTGGGCCGAGATTGTTTTTTATTTTATCATCTGAAATGATATTAAAATCAGATTCTGACGGATCATTATTAAATACAATATATTTTTTATTATCTGTATATATGCCTAAAAGACTGTCAGACTTTTCGTTATAAACTTTTTTTAAGTTGAAATATGTTAGAATTTCTTTTCTCTTAAGAATTTTCATTGATTGACTTATCAATTTATAATTCAATGTTCTAAAAAATAAAGGAAATGTTGAATCATACACCCAGTCAGTCTCAATTGGATCAGGAGTAAAAAGAAAAATCGCGTTATTGATTTCATTTTGTTTTACTAAAAACGCAAGTGAATCATTATTTCCTCTTAACAGAATAGGTTCGTAATTCCATGAAGAGTACCATGAAGGAATATAAAGTCTTCCGTGAACATTAAAACTTAACTTGAATTCCTTATCCAAATCTTTCAATTTATTTTTTAATACATTTATTTTCGCAACCTTTTTTTCAGCTTTTAATATACCGTATAATTGCATGCTCCTTAATCCGTTTTTTAAAAAATTTAATTGGATTCTGGAAGAAATAAACATTACATACGGAATTATTATTTTATTATTAAATATATCTTTAATCTGATTCCCGTTATGAATCATCCTGTATAAAAGATCATTATTTCCATCACCCATGCTACCTAATACAAGATTTTTACCATATCCTGCTTTAAGTTGCGCGATTAAAAATCGATTATTTTTTAATGAAGTATCAAGACCAATCCTTATACTTTTTCTAACATTTAAAAGAAAATAAAATTGATTATCTTCTTTAAATGAATCTCCTATTATTTTTACATAACAAAGATTCAGACCGGCCTTCCTGGGATAGAGTTGTATATTAATTATATTATGATGGTTTTTTATTTTGAATCTTCCTCCATATACTGCGCGTTTATTAAAAAAAATCTTTAAATTTATATTTTCATCTTCTTTATAATTTTTTGAAATTTTTATCTTTATGTTTTGTTTTTTTCCTACTAATGGCAGAATTTTATTTATTTTTACCCAATCTATATATATGTTTTTTTTGTTTTTTACATTAACTTTCGTCAGTACAACCTTTGCTTTTGTTTTTATTTTTTTATTTCCAAAAATATTTTTTTGAAAATCAGAAAATATTACTATTACATTTTTTTTACCTTTTTTCACAAAGTCCCTATTAATTTTTATAATACATTTATTAATAGTTCTATTTAGAGGTGAATAGATAAATTCCTTTAGTTCTTTCAGCTTTTCAACCCCCTTATATATTTTATCCTTTTGTCCCGGAACCGGATTCAAAAACATTACAAAAACTTTAGATTTGCCTAATATCCTGGAATCAAGATCAAGAGCCATTTTACAAGCGTGGGAAATCAATGTTTTGCCGTTTTTTATCCTTTTCATACTTATAGAATTATCTATTAAAAGAAGCACTCTTGACCCTATTGGAATTTTCTCATTTGATGCTTTTATGTGGGGTTTTGCAAAAATAAAAGTAATTAAAATAATTATCAATATTCTTATTAATAAGAGAAATAAACTTTGCAGATTTTTTCTGCCTTTATTTTTATTAATGCTGTTTGTTAAAAAAATTAATGTAGGTAAATTTTGAGGCTTTGCCTTTAACCTATTAATCATATGAAATATAATAGGACCAAAAATAAATATAAGAGCAAAAAGGTACAAGGGGTTTAGAAAAATCATATTATCTACTCATCTTATTCAAGATTTTTAAAATAATTTCTTCCAGATAATCCGACGTCAGTATCTTTTCATAATATATATTTCTTTTTTTACATTTTGAAGCAATTATTTCTTCATGATTTTTATACTCTTTTAAATACAGATTTCTAATGTCCTTAGGATAGGCTTTAATAGTCTCACCGCTTTCAGGATCTGTAAACATTCTGTACTTTCCAAAGGTAAAATCCGCCTCTACCTTATCATTTATCTTTAATGCTATTACAGGCATCTTTCTTTTTTGAAAAACATCAAGAGTATTAAATAAATCAAATTCTTCAGTAATGAAATCTGAAATAATAAATAGAATACTTCTTTTTCTTATAAGAGTGAGGAGTTTTCTAATGCTTTTCTCAAAATCAGTAAATTTACCATTGGTTACATTTTTCATTTTTTCAATTAAATAATGGATTCTGGCATCACCAGCCTTTGGCAAGTGTATTTCCTTTAGTTTTGCATCAAAAAAACCAAGCCCAACCTGATCCTTCTGCTTTAAAAAAAAATAAGCAAGGTGTGATATTATTCTTTTAGAATACTCCAGTTTTGTCATTAGAAATTCAGCCGTAGATTCTGAAGCAAAATCCATGGACGAACTTACATCAAGAAGAAAAAATGCTTTAAAATTTGTATCTTCTTCATATTCTTTTACATACATCTTTTCTCTTCTGCCATATAAACGCCAATCAATATTTTTAAGATCATCTCCCTGAAAATAATTTCTATGCTGTGAGAATTCTATATTGTAGCCCTTGGTCGCTGAACCATGAAGACCGGAGGTCAAACCATCAAGAACTCTTCTAAAGGCAATCCTCTTGCCTTTCATTTTTTTAATCACCCTTTTATCAAGATAATCATAGAAATGTCTCATTATTCAATCCCGGTATTTTTTTATATAAATTTATTTTATTAAAAATAAAGAAAACTGGAGTATTAAAAAAATAAAATTATACATTATAATACTCTTATTTAAACTAAGAAATTCTTTTTTATTATAATCTTTATTTATAATTTTTTTTAATTCCTCTTCTATCCATTTATGTCCTCTTTTAATTCCTTTTCTCAATACATCAAAAACCTCTGGAAAAAATAAAATAGATTTTGAAATAAGCATCCCCGCCTGATTGGATTTAATGCCGAAAAATGCCAAGGGATAAATTATTATTCTTATGGACATAATTAAAATTTCAAAATTAAACCGATACACAAATAAGTGAGAAATAGTGGCTAAAATAAAAAGACGCTGTAATAAAATGATTGAGAAGGTAAGTCCTTCTGAATAAATATCAATAAGAGATGTTTTAAACACTAGTCGACCTGTTTTTTTTGTTATTACAATGCTTAATGAAATAAGAAAA
>JAGLSM010000028.1 GCA_023135745.1 Spirochaetota bacterium
CATCTTGTTTATGAGGTTGTAGATAATAGTGTAGATGAAGCACTGGCAGGTCATTGTAAAAACATTAAAGTACTGATAAAACCCGGAGAAATAATCGAAATAAGAGATGATGGACGTGGAATTCCTGTAGATATACATCCAAAGCATAAGATATCCGCTCTTGAGATCGTTATGACCAAGCTTCATGCCGGAGGGAAATTTGAAAATAGTGCGTATAAGGTTTCAGGAGGGCTTCATGGCGTAGGTATTTCTGTTGTAAATGCTTTATCTGATTTTTGTGAAGCCAAAGTATGGAAAAATGGCAAAATGTATACACACAAGTATTCAAGGGGTCTTCCAACGGGTCCTTTAAAAAAGACACCTGATACCGGAAATAAAGGAACGATGATTACCTTTCACCCTGATCCTGAGATATTTCCAATAATAGAATTTTCATTTGATCTTTTATCAAAAAGACTAAGGGAACTTGCTTTTTTAAACAAGGGTATAAGGATTGAGATACATGATCTTAGAAGTCAAAAAGAAAAATTCCATATTTTTCAGTTTGAGGGTGGGATTGTATCTTTTATTCAGCATTTAAACGAAACCAAAATCCCTCTTCATAAAGATCCAATATATATTGAAGCAATGAAGGATGATATAGGAATTGAAATTGCCATTGAGTATAATGATGGTTTCGCTGAAAATATTTATACATACGCGAATAACATCAATACCAAGGAAGGTGGAGCTCATTTAATCGGGTTCAAATCAGCTCTCACAAGGACAATGAATGATTTTTTGAAAAAACTTGGTTTTGATAAAAAGTCTAAATTAACATCCTTATCCGGAGATGACACAAGAGAAGGTTTGACAGCTGTTATTAGTATTAAAATACCAAATCCCCAATTTGAAGGTCAAACAAAGACAAAACTGGGAAATACTGAGGTTAAGGGTATTGTAGAGCAATGCCTGAATGATAAACTTACTCAGTACTTTGAAGAGCATCCCAAAATTATAAAAAAGATACTGGAAAAAAATATTCTCGCGGCCAATGCCCGGGATGCTGCAAGAAAAGCGCGCGATTTGACCAGAAGAAAAAGCGAACTTGATTCAATGACGAGTCTTCCCGGAAAACTTGCTGATTGTTCTGAAAAGAATCCTGAATTATGCGAAATCTACCTTGTGGAAGGGGATTCTGCCGGAGGAAGTGCCAAGCAGGGAAGAAACAGGGCGTTCCAGGCCATTCTTCCACTGTGGGGAAAAATGCTCAATGTTGAAAAGACAAGAATCGATAAGGTGCTCAATAATGAAAAATTGACTCCGGTAATCGCGGCACTTGGAACAAGCGTAAGCAAGAGTTTCAATATTGAAAAATTAAGATACAACAAAGTTATTATAATGGCTGATGCTGATGTGGACGGTTCACATATTAGAACTCTTCTTTTAACATTTTTTTACAGATATCTAACGCCCTTGGTTGAAAACGGTCATATATATATTGCCATGCCGCCTCTCTACAAACTTTCTTTTGGTAAACAGCAGGAATATGCTTTTGATGAGGATGAAAGAGAGAAGAAAATGGCTCTTTTTAAAGACAGGGAAAAGGTAAACATCCAAAGATACAAGGGTCTTGGAGAAATGAACCCTGACCAGCTTTGGGAAACTACAATGGATCCTGAAAACCGGTCTTTAATGAAGGTCACTGTCGAGGATTCAGTTGCGGCTGATGAAATTTTTTCTTTATTAATGGGAGATGTTGTAGCTCCACGCCGTCAGTTCATTGAAGAAAACGCAGAGTATGTTTCAAATCTTGATATATAAATAACGGAGTTTTATGTGCCTACTGAAATTATTCAAAGAGCAATAGAAGATGAAATGAAGGAATCCTATCTCAACTATGCGATGTCGGTTATAGTTGCAAGGGCTCTTCCTGATGTAAAAGATGGATTAAAACCAATACATAGGAGAATTCTTTACGCCATGAATTCTCTTGGTTTAACACATGACAAGGCTTATAAAAAATCAGCCACAATTGTGGGAGAAGTTCTTGGTAAGTATCATCCGCATGGTGACCAGGCTGTTTATGGCACAATGGTGCGTTTGGCCCAGGATTTTTCTTTAAGGTATCTATTGGTAGACGGACAAGGAAACTTTGGTTCTGTCGATGGTGATAATCCGGCTGCCATGCGTTATACAGAAGCCCGTCTAACACGTGTTTCTTCAGAGATGCTTAACGACCTTAAAAAAGATACCGTTGATTTCAGACCAAACTTTGATGATTCCTTAAAAGAACCAATTGTTCTTCCGGCATCTTTTCCTAATATGCTTGCAAATGGTGCTTCCGGTATTGCTGTAGGTATGGCTACAAATATTCCACCGCATAATCTAGTAGAGATTTGCAATGCTACCAAGGCCTATATCGAAGATAGTGAAATTACATTAAGCCAACTTATGAAACATATAAAGGGTCCGGATTTTCCAACCGGAGGAATTATTCACGGCGGAGAAGGAATAAAATCGGCTTTTGAAACAGGCAGAGGCAAGGTCATAGTCAGGGCAAAATTTGACATTGAAGAATCCAAAAATAAAAAAGACGCGATGGTAATAACCGAAATTCCATATCAGGTAAATAAAGCCAATCTTATTATAAAAATAGCTGAACTTGTACGTAATAAAAAAATCGAAGGCATACATGACCTTAGAGATGAATCAGACCGAGACGGTATGAGGATAGTGATTGAACTTAAAAAAACAGCAGTTGCTCAGGTTATATTAAACAGGCTTTTTACACATACACAGCTTCAAGCCACCTTTGGTATAAACATGCTTGCACTTGTAGATGGTGTTCCAAAAGTCTTGAGTCTAAAGGAAATTCTTTTCCATTTTGTTGATCATAGAAAAGCTGTAATCAAAAGACGAACAAAATTTGATCTTGATAAGGCTGAAAAAAGAGCTCATATATTAGAAGGTTTATTAACAGCGCTGGAAAAAATTGATGAGATCATAAAACTTATCAAGGCATCGAAGACGGTTGAAGACGCGCGTGATAACCTGATGAAGAAATACCATTTAACACAGGTTCAATGTCAAGCCATTCTTGATATGAGACTCCAAAAACTTGTTAATCTTGAGAAAATTAAAATTCAAACAGAATACAAAGAGCTTCAAGACCTTATAAAGGAATTGAAGTCAATTCTTGCAAGCGAGCAAAGGATCCTTAATATAATCAAAGAAGACCTTAAAGAAATATCCAATAAATATGGTGATGATAGAAAAACTGAAATTGTAGGAGCCTCAATAGAAGCTTTTGATGTGGAAGATCTTATAACAAAAGAAGCTATGGTAATTACAATATCCAACAGAGGGCTCATTAAACGCACACCAATAACCTCATATAAGAAACAGAAAAGAGGTGGAGTTGGTGTTGCAGGAAGCAACAATAAAAGCGAGGAATTTATTGAACATCTGTTTGTTGCCTCAACTCACGATTATATAGTTTTTGTTTCAACCAAGGGAAAAGCTTTTTTCTTAAAGGTTCATGAAATACCTATTGGAAACAAAAACGCCAGAGGAAAATCAATAAAAATGGTATTAAACCTCACCCCCGGAGAGGATATAAAAGCCTATGTTCCTTTAAAAAGCTTCGAAGATGATCTTTATCTGGTTCTTGCAACAAGCAAGGGTGTAGTCAAAAAATGTAAGATTGGCGATTTTGCAAATGCCAAGACCAGAGGAATATACGCCATAACTCTTGATAAGGGAGATGATGTTGTTTCTGTAAAACTGACAACAGGGGAAATGCAGCTCATACTTTGTACCAGAAGGGGTAATGCGCTTCTCTTGTCAGAAAAAAGTATCCGCAGCATGGGTAGATCTGCTAGAGGAGTCAGAGGGATAAGACTGAAAAATGGAGATGAGCTGGCAGGAATGGAAGTGGTTCATGATGATGAAACTCTTCTTGTTCTTACGGAAAAAGGAGTTGGTAAAAGGATCAAGTTTTCCGGATTTACTCCGCACAACAGGGGAACAGGCGGACAAATATATATAAAAACAACAGTACATACAGGAGAAGTAGCAGCAATAAGATCAGTCAATAAAGATGATGAGATTTTTGCCATAACTTCACAGGGTATGATAATCAGGACAAAAGCGTCAGGTATTTCAAAACTTGGTAGAACAGCTAGGGGAGTAAAAACACTAAGGGTTAAAGAGCCTGATTTTGTGGTTGATATCGGACGTGTTGCAGCTGAAGAAGAAGACGAAGATTAAGATAAAAATAGAGATTATAAATAAAGGCTGCCTTTCTAGGCAGTCTTTTTTTTGGTTGAAGTAGATCATTTAGAATTTATGCTTTCTGTTAAAATCAGCATATTCATAAGTCAGAAATAACAGAAATTTTAAAGATGTAATAATATAATTATTATGTTAAAATGAATTTTTATACGCAAAATAACAAAGGTGTTCTTATGTACAAAGATACCGAATATCTGGAATTCCTGTGGCCGATGCGGCATTACCTGTTAAGTTGCGGAAGGTATGATGTAAATGAAGAGACAGATGCGGATATCGTAGCGGTCAGTTTTTGTATGCCGGTATCGAAACAACCGCCTCTGATTGGATGCGCCATTGGCAAGGATTTTTATTCCAATGAGCTTATAAAAAAACACAAAGAATTTATAATCAATGTTCCGGAACAGAAACTTATAAAAGAAATATACTATTGCGGTTTTCATTCCGGCCGTGATGTAGATAAATTCAAGGAAACAGGGTTAACTGCTTTTAAAGCCAGACAGGTTCAAGTTCCAGGAATAAAAGAATGTATTGCTTTTATAGAATGCAGACTTGTAAATGTTTTTGATACAGGGGATAAGGATTTATTTATAGGAGAAGTTGTTGAGTCCTATGCCGCTGAAAAAGCTCTTCAGGATAAAAAGGATATTGTATTTGCTTCAGGTGATTTCCCAAAAAAGGTTTATGGAAACAGATTCACAAGCTAATCTTATAAAAGAAAAATAATTTTAATTGCCAGAAAGCCAACAAGCATTTACAATACCAAACAGTATTTAACTCTATAACAGAGGTACACAGAATATGACAAGGAAAATGGGAAAATTACTCAGCCTTACAGGTACACTATTAATTTTACTCCTATTGATGCAGTGTGCACAGAAATACAGTAAAACCCAACCAGCAGAAAATACTAAGCCTGAATACTATGGGAAAGATGATCAATACGACGATGAAAATAACGATTATGATAACGAAGATGAAAAAGAATATGACAATGATGACATTGATAATGACATAAAGAAAAACAAAGATATTCCCAAAAAAATAAAAAAAGCAACCGGTACCAGGCTTGTTGTATTAAACCTGTTGAAAAAATATTCTCCTTCAGGGTATCACATTGTCGATACCTACAGAAATTCTCCTTCTTCTTTTTCATTTATGGGAACCAGAATTAAAATGAGTCAAACGGACTTTATGGTATATGTCAGGGGAAATGAGAAAAAAGATATATTAAAAAGTCTTAACACGGTTGTGCATGAGACTTGCCACGGTTATACCTCACGTATGGTTTATGTTATTCTATCCAGAAAGAATATGAAGCCTAGAGGATCCTATTCTGCATTTTATCTTGGAAAAGGGGAGACTGTCTTAGTAAAGCAGACAAAAGTTTTCCCTTCCAGAAAAATACACAGGTATTTTCCTGCTAAGCTAAAAAAGGGCCGGCTTAATTTCAGGTTTAAAACCTATATTTATCCGAACGCAAGCCCCATATTAGGTACCCAGCGTTCAGGAATATACGGATTGTTGGATGAATTTAATGCCTATTATCATGGAACAAAAACAGCCTTTGATATGATGCGCTATTATAAAAAACACATGGAAAATACCGATAAGACATGGTTTAAGTACCTTCAGTCAGTGTATGGGACCTATTACGCGTATGCGGAATTCAAGCTCTTTATATTGACTTATCTGCTTTATGCGAAGAATAACTATCCCGGCGTATACAGGGATATTATGAACAACCGCGCTTTTATAAAAGTTTTTATAAAAGTAGATAAAAACTACAGCCGTCTTATCAAAGAATTTTTCAAAGTAAGAAAAGGCATTTTTTCAATGCTGCGCAAAAAAGGGTACACAGTAAGCGACAGTGACCGATTTACAAGGATAGGCAAAGGATACATGAGAAGAGGTATTGGAAACTTTATTAGTAGATACAGGGCTTATATGAAAGAAATCAATAGATATAAGTTTAGGCAAATGATGAGATTGATAAATAAAAACTAAACAATATTAAAGACGCTTAACAGCAACAATACAATATGGAGTAATAAATCCATCTGGGACTACATAACCCGGTCCCTTTTGGCCTGAATGAAGATTGAAGATGCCAATAGCTCTACCATGATAATACCAATATGTATCTTTATTAAAATTGGGGAAAAATTTGTTAAATAGATCTAGATTGAAATTACTGTTAAAAAAAATTGCTTCAAATTCATAATCTCTTGGAAGCTGCCAGCCTGAAATACCATCAATTTTTAATTTACTTAAAAACAGATTGATATTTTCATACGATATTTCTTTATTTAAAGGAAATCTTTGCCAGAGTAATTTGTTCTTTTTATCAAAAACAATATTTTTAGAATACAATGCTAATTTTGGTTTATAAAAAATAATGGAGTTATATTTTTTCAATTTTAAATTATAAAACTCATAACGTGTTCCATCATTCGACTCGCATGAAAATAAGAAAGAGAGCAATATGAGAATAAAAAGCATAAAACTAATCCCAGATGACTTTGACATCGTCAATCTCTAATAATTTCTTATCACTTGATATTATTGGAATGTCTAACCATTTTGCGGTTGCTATAATTAATCTATCATGTAATTCATAAAAATGTACTTGTTCTGCAACTTCAATTATATCCGGTGTTAAGTCAGCAAGTGTGTATTTATCTGAAGCTTTTAAAATTTCAATTGTTTCACTTAAACCAATATTAATCCGTTTTTTTTCAGATAAGTACAAAATCTCCATTAAGCTTATGACAGATATAACAAAGCTATTTTTATCAGAATTTAATATTTCTTTAGCCTTGTTTCCAATTTTACCAAAATCACTAAAAAACCTTATAATAGTAACTGTATCGAGCAAATATCCCATTTTTTATAGATTTCTGTTCAAAGTAGAATTCGTCATTTTTTTCCTGATTTCATTTAAATCATTTTCAAGGTTATTTATTTTTTCAAATCCCTTATCTTTCCATATTCCCTTTAAATCGATGCTTGTACTTAGATTTTCTTTATTGGAAATTGAATCAATAAAGTTCTGGATAGCTTCTATATTTTTCTCCGACATAGAATATAACTTCTGAATTATTTTTATTTTGGTAAGGGCAGATTTCTGCATAATTATTTTTCCTTTTGATATCTTACATAATATATAAGATAAAAAATTTGTCAAGAATAACATATTTTTAACTATCGGTATTAAATGCATCCAGTAAGGGCGTATCGCATGGCCCCGACGATGACTTTAATGTTTAAACATACCTTTCTCATAAATAACCTGTTTCTTACCTGATTTTAGTGTGGCAGTAACGATTTTATCTTCTGTGTTTACCAGATCCCAATGCAGGGCGGAATCGTTATATCCCAGGGATTTTTTTGTAGTCTTATTGAGATTTTTAACATTACCGTTGTATGTGTCGGAATAGGATGAACCTACAGCTATGTGACAGTTGCCGAATTTTCCGCCATAGTTTTCGTCAAAAAGTGTATCTGCCATAAACGCGTCAATTTTTGAAAAGCGTTTATCGGTTAATGAAAATTCACCAACCTGACTTGCGCCCCTGTCCATTGTGAGGGTATTTTTTACAAAATTCTCACCCTTTCCTGCGGAGATTTTTATAACCCGTCCTTTTTCAAAGAGTAGTTTAACCTTCTCAACGTAGTTGCCGTTTCTGAAAGAGGGCTGATCCGCGTAGAAGGTGCCGCGTGTTCCACGCCAGTCGGGTGATGTAAATATCTCGAAAGAAGGTATATTATGTCCGCTGATTCCAATGAACTTGCGTTTTTCTCCGAAGAGAATTTCAAGGTCCATTGATTTAGACTCAACATGAATGGTTTTAATACCAAGGGAGTTAAGCCATTTTTTAATTTCAACAGATTCTTTATAAACCTGTTTCCATTTTGAAACGGGGTTTTTATCATTTAAAAAACAGGCTTTGACAACTTGATTTGTATATTCTTTCAAAGATAATTTTGCTTTTTTTGCGAGTTCTTCGGTCGGCAGTGTGCACAGTGTCCAGCCGAAATCTCCATTTTCTTCACGCTTAATCATTATTTCTCTGAGTTTTTTTCTTGTGACCATAACGTCATTTATTTTTTTTGAGTCAATATCTTTTAAATGGGTTAAAGAGGACGGGGCATTTAAAAATATATTTCCTGCTAATTTCCCGTAAAATTCTTTTTCTCCGGCAGCTATAAATTTACGTTGTTTTGAATCCGTGAATGAGTAGAAATCATGTTCCATAACAGGAGTATTGAGACACCTGGGGATTACATTGAGTTTTTTTTGTATTAGTTCCCTGAACAGGTATTCGGCAAGAGGGGCTGCTTCAAGGTGGTATCTTATAAGGATTGAATCGTAGGGTTTATATGGTTTTGTTCTTGCTGTTTCAAGACCCCACACAAGAACTTTGGCGTATTTTACAAGTTGTAATTTAGTGAGCATTATTAAAAACCTTTCATATCATATTAGTACCTTTAAGTAAAAAAGCCTTTATTTCACAAGCAGTTCAGGATTATCAATCCAAAGAGCAAAATAAGGATATTTTCCTTTTTTTAGCTTCATCATTAAAAGAAAAGGTTTGTTAAATACAAATTTTCTGGGCCCTTCCATACTTGGTGCTCCTGTAAGCTTCATCATAATTTTTGCATCAGATTTAAGGATGGCCCCTTTTTCATTTAGTTTAAATCTAATATTCTGAACAGCTTTGGTAATGGAGTATTTCTTAAACCCTTTATTAAGAAAACGTTTTTCATATAGCTGTGGATAACTGTGTGTCAGATCAAAATCGATTTTAGGAATATGAAGAGTTTCATCATCTTTTAATTCAGAAGTTTTAATTTTTGTTGTCTTGATACGATGGATAACCGTTTCTATAGTTTGAAGCATGTTTTCTTGAGGGCTTATTTTAGCCAATATTATTGTATCTGATTTGGTTTTACTAAGGAGGCAGATAATAAAATCATCCTTGTTTTTATAGTCATTAACACGGATTTGTTTTGACAGTTTTTTGTGAGTTTTTTCTACAAATTTATTAATTCCAAATCCTGATATTTTGAATGATTTTTTGCCTGATATAAAAATGATTTTGTTTGTAAGTTTTTCAAAATCATTTTTAAACTCCAAATTTTTATATAAACACGCATATGAGATTATATCCGTTTTGTTTTTTAATGGTGTTAAAAGAGGGAATTTGCCGGAGAATCTATTCTTGATAATTGAATTTATTTTTTTAATAATTCCATCTTTACCATAACCGGCTTGGGCAAGATAATCTGATTGTGAAATATCCCGGGACGTAGATAAGGATTTATTAAGATTTGCAACCATGGGTGGTTGATTTCGGAGTTTAATATTTCCCCCAATAATTTTTGTTTTAAGCTTGTTCCATGCAAGTTGGAAAGTAGAACAGTAGATTAAGTTTACTCCTTTTTTAATACTTTCTTCCATATTGGAAGAGATGCTTGTTTTTTTTAGTTGATTCGAGCTCAGTTTTAAAAGCGGCTTTTTATTTGATTTTGAGCATGAAAACATTGCTGTTAATAAAAGTATAAATAGTATTTTAAATACCTTTTTAAAAGACATAGAGAACCTCCTAGTTCTTAGTGAATTATATGGAGGGTATTAAGAAAGTTCAATTATTATTTATGCAACACGAATTTGTCCCGATCTATTGATCCGGGACAAATTCGTGTTGAGGTGTTAAAATGGTGATACGTTGCACAATCCTATTTTTTTGAAAATGCAAACTCGTATATAATTAATTACATAAAGAAACCGGTTTGTAGATATAAAATAATTTGGCAATTGAATCTTTAGTCACTCAAACAGTGCATTTTTCAAAAAAATAGGTTTGTGCAACTGATACAGCTTCAAACAATGTATCTTTGTAATATCAATTTAAGCAGCAGGCTCGTAATATTTACCCGAAAATGTTCTGATATATAAATATATATGCCACGCCATGAAAATAGAAGTACTGTTTATATTACAGGATTGGGTTTTTTTTAATGAAATTAAAAACATCATCAAGACCGGGAAGGGCGTTTGTATTTCCAAATTGCATACATTTTAACGCAGAGGCTGCAGCTGCAAATTTTAGAGATTGTTTTATATCCCATTTATTTACAATGCCGTAAAGCAGACTCCCGGCATGAACATCACCGGCACCGGTTGTGTCTACGGGGATGACAGGAAAGGCGGGTTGTGTGTAAGACTTGGGTGATGTTGTGCTCTTGTCAATGAATGAAGATATTGAACCATTTTTCCCGGATGTAATTACGATAATCTCTGTATTTTTAAATCTATCTCTGGCTTGATTTATTAATTCAGGAAGCTTCATATTTCCAAATGCTTCCAGGGCAAAACTCTCCGGCATTATGATTAGATTAACATATTTTAGAATATCAAGAGTTTTTTCTCTAAAAGAACCTGTGTCAATTGATATGAAACTTTCTTTGTTTTTAAAATGTTGTATGATATTTTTTATAGAGATATGTTCTCTACCGTCTATATGGAGGATAGATGCTTCGGGCAGGGTTTCAGGATCAATATCACTGGCTTTTATTGGAGTAAGTGTTCCTGTGGAATAAGCTATTGTCCTGGTATTGCTTTTACTTTCAACCCAGACCTGAGCAAATCCTGATGAGGCTTTTTCTTCAATCAGTCCTGAACATTCTACTCCGGATTTTTTTAGACACTCTCTAATGTATTTTCCTTTTTCGTCAGTACCAATTTTACCAATAAACGATGTATTTATCCCCAATTTTGAAAGCACCCTCATAGCAGTTGGAACAGGACCACCCACCTGAGTTAAGTTTTTAACAATCAAATTTTTTGAATCCGGTTTTGGGAATTCTTCCAGTATCGAAATCTGATCAACTACAATTGCTCCAATACCAATCACATGTGATTTTTTTTGCATTATGTACCTGTTTTATAATTTTAAATTAAGATGTGTAATAAGATAATAAACTATTTTTAAAGTGGTTTAAAAATATTACAAAATTAGGCTGCTTAACAGATCTTTGCATTCTCCTAACCAGAGGTTTAAACCTCTGGTTAGGAGAATGTTTCACGTGAAACAT
>JAGLSM010000280.1 GCA_023135745.1 Spirochaetota bacterium
CGACAACTATCTTGACACCTTCCGCTACTAACTGATTTCTTATTTCGTGCTTTTTCGTGCTGTTCGTGGTTAATTCCCTTAAATCTTTTCTTCATTATGAGAAACCTTTTTCTTCACATGTTTTAATTTTTCACTCTATATGTCTATACGCATCAAAAGTCAAAAGGGGTCATCCCTTTTATACCTTTTTTAAGCGAATAGCTTCACTATTAAGTCTGTTTTCCAAATAGGTAAGCTCAGCTAGCCGTTCACCATAAGGAGAACAGACATTCTTTTAATGACGGGTTTTCAAAAAAGAGATAAATTGAAATGTTCAAGTTGCCCATTCTCTTTTTGAGTTAAATCAACCACACCTCTGTACATAGTACGTACAAAGAAATGGTTTTATATAAATTTCACTCTGTTATATTTTCATTATAGGCGATAGAAAAGCGACTGTCAAATTTGTGGGGGATTTTTTGGAAAAATATTTCAGGGGGCAGCTATCCTGTCACATAGGGTACGTCAGATCTGCGTTCTATTCTATTAAGATATATCCTGGACATCAACTTTATGAAGGTTATCGATAATCTTTTGTTTTAAGATTCTTTCACCAAGTTCCTGAAAAGTCTCTGAAAAGTCACTCAGATATATGGAAATTCTATCTGAAAAAGTGAGTTCTGCAACTCTGTTTATATCATTTTTATCCAGAAGCTTTTTAACCATTAATGCAGTGGAAACCGCTGAATCAACAATTTTAATACCGGGATAGCATTTTCTTATTGCTTCAGAAATTAGAGGATAATGAGTACATCCAAGCACCAGCGTATCAATCCCCTCACCTATAAGGCTATCCAGATACTCTCTTATAACAATGGATGTAACCTCGTGATCGACCCAGTTCTCTTCAATCAGGGGAACAAATAACGGGCAAGGTGTTGAAAAAACACTGATGGATGGATCTATTTTTTCTATTGCTGTGCTATAGGCTCCTGATTTTACAGTTCTGACGGTTCCTATGACACCTATTTTTTTATTGATTGTGGAAGCTGCCGCTTTATCCGCACCGGGTTCAATCACTCCGATAACAGGTACTTTATAGTCAGCTTGAAGTTTAGGCAGGGCTATTGCTGTCGCTGTATTACAAGCTACTACAATTAACTTTACATTTTTAGATATAAGAAATTTGGTATTTTCATCGGCAAACTGAAGAATTGAAGAAGGTGATTTTGTTCCATACGGCACCCTGGCTGTATCTCCAAAGTAAACTATTTCCTCATTGGGCAGCGTTTCAAGCAAAGCTCTTACAACGGTTAAACCGCCAACTCCTGAATCAAAAACACCTATAGCTTTATTGTTCACAGCTTTTTCCTGATCTATGAATTGTATTTTAGAAGAAGGTATTCAATCGAATCAACCAGGGCCTGCCAGGATGCTTCAATAATGTTCTCGGATACGCCAACTGTACCCCAAGCATGATCATCCATCTTGCTTTCAATCAACACCCTTGTTTTAGCCGCCGTTCCGTCACTTCCGGTTAAAATCCTAACCTTATAATCAATCAGGTGCATCTTTTTTAAAACCGGATAAAATTTCTCAAGAACTTTGCGTAGAGCCGAATCAAGAGCATTTACCGGCCCATCCCCTTCAGCAACGGACATTTCTTCTTCATTACCAACTACCACTTTTATCGTTGCCTCATTTACTGAAATTTCTTCCTCAATTTTATGAGTAATTATCTTAAACCCTTTTAAACTAAAACCCGGAGTATACTCACCCATTGCCTGTTTTAAAAGAAGCTCAAAACTTGCTTCAGCTCCTTCAAACTGAAATCCTTCAGATTCCATCTCTTTAACTATATCAATAACTTTTTTGGGTACATTCGCGTCTTTTATATCAATACCAAATTCTCTGGCTTTTTCAATAACACTGCTCTTTCCGGAATAGTCAGATATTAGAATCCTTCTGTGATTACCTACCAGTCTCGGATCTATGTGTTCGTAAGTTCTGGAATTCTTCTGTACCGCGTTTACATGAACACCTGCCTTATGCGCGAAAGCGTTGTTGCCGACATACGGCAGCTTTTCATCATGGGGAAGATTAGCGAGTTCAGAAACAAATCTGGAGACCTCGGTTAAATCTTTTATGCAATCTTCATTTACCAGCACATCATAACCCATTTTAAATTTGAGGTTCGGCAGAATAGAACATAGATTCGCGTTACCTGTGCGTTCTCCGAAACCGTTTATAGTTCCCTGAACAAGAACAGCTCCACCCTTTACTGCCGCAAGGGTATTGGCAACGCCACATTCACTGTCATTATGTGCGTGTACACCCAAAGGAGTCTTTATTTCGGTCTTAATTTTTCTTACAATATCTTCAATACCAAATGGGATCATTCCTCCATTGGTTTCACAAAGAGAAAGATTGTCAGCGCCTCCATCTACAGCGGCCTGGAGCGTTTTTATTGCATATTCCGGATTATCATTGTATCCGTCAAAAAAATGTTCTGCGTCATAAATCAGATATTTGCCTTTTTCCTTGAGATAGGATACAGATTCACGAATCATTTTAAGATTTGTTTCCAGATCAACGCCGAGAACATCCTTTACATGAAGGTCCCACGTTTTCCCGAATATTGTTACAACAGGAGTATCCGCATTTAACATGGAAAGTATTACAGGATCATCCTGAACCTTATTCCTGGCGAGTCTTGTGCTCCCGAATGCCACGATCTTCGCGTTTTTAAACTCTTCATTTTTCAATTTATCGAAAAACTCAATATCCTTTGGATTGGATCCCGGCCACCCGGCCTCTATATAGTCAACGCCAAGTTCATCAAGTTTATGCGTAATTGAGATGAGATCAACTATACTGAAATTAACACCGGCTCCCTGACGGCCGTCACGCAGGGTTGTATCGTATACCTCAATTTTTCCCATATCAGATTTTCCTAATTAAGGTCAAATGCCTTATGAATTATATTCATTGCCTTTATGACCTTTGTCTCTTCAATAACAACAGATATTTTTATTTCTGATGTTGATATCATTTCTATATTTATTTTGGATTTCGCGAGAACGTCAAACATTTTTCCTGCTATACCGGCATGACTCTTCATTCCAACACCAACGATTGAAACTATACCAATTTTTTGATTGATTGAAAAAGAACCGGCATGGTTACGCTTTTTTAACTCCTGCATGATTCCCTTGACCTTTGTAAGGTCCTTCTTCTTAACTGTAAAGGATATACTGTTGGTCTTACCGTCAGGAGATGTACTCTGAACTATCATATCAACATTAATATT
>JAGLSM010000281.1 GCA_023135745.1 Spirochaetota bacterium
GGCCGCTTCCGCGCTTCAGCATACAATTTCAGGAGATCTTCCTCTCTTATCTCTAAAAGAAGTTGAAAACCTGCAGGCAGGTGATTCTTCGGGCAGGGTTCAAAGATAGATTGCTTTCCTATAAAGAATATGATAGGAACGCGGATTTTGCGGATTAATACGGATTTCCGCGGATTTTTTTTGCTTTAAATTTTTGTTTCTCGCGGAGCCAGAAAGGCGCGATTGTGTAGAGCTTGGAAGATGTTGCAAATACTATAGATTTTCTTTAAGTGATTTAGTCTTTTTTTATAGTAATAATTAGTAAGTGAGGTTATAATGTATTTCGCAAATAATATTAGTTAGACCACATTTTCCTCAACTTGATAACTTTGGAAAATCTTGTGTAAACTAATTTGTTGTTAGTAATTGAAAGAGTGGTGCATATTGGGTAAATGTCATTTTTGTGAAAATATCGTGGATTTGCAAAATTCACATATAATACCAGAATGTTTATATGATAAAATTTATGATGAGAAACATCGTTTTATTGCAATTACAGATACTAATCAGAATCAATTAATTATTAATCAGCTCGGATACCGTGAAAAACTTCTTTGTATTAAATGTGAAAATCTATTCAGTAAATGGGAAGGTGTTCTGAAAAAAACACTTGTCGATATCAGTAATTATAATAGTAGTCATTTAAAAATAGAAAAATATTCCCAAACTTTTGATCATGTTCAAAAAATAGAATTTATTCCATTTAAGAAATCTATCCTATCTATTATATGGCGGATGAGCATTTCTAATAATGATTATTTTATTGGTTATAAGTTAGGTCCATATGAAGAGAAAATCAGAACTGTATTGAAAAATGAGAATGTAACATCATTTATTTTTCCAATATTGATTACGAAGGTTCTTGTCAACAACAAGCATTTAAATGATTTTTTTTGTTTTATCCTAAAAAGTATTTAATTGAAAATAAATACACTGTACAAAGATTTGCTTTATATGGATTTGATTTTATCATTTTGATAACTGATAAAAAAATCCCAGAAAACTTTAAATGTTCATTTCTAAGAGACGATGGAGAAGTCTATATTGGAAAAAATGGGGTTCATGAATTATATCCGAATGCAAATATCTTTAACCGTTTAAATGATAGTGACATTAAGAAATTTTATTCTAAATAAACAATTATTTATAGTGAGATTTTTGAATATGTCACATTTTGTTTCTCTAGACAATTTAACATTTTCATCGAATACTAGTCAAAATCGGCAAAAAAGGAATCTCTTAATGAAGGAAAAATGGGTACTTAAAGCAAAGGAAGTATGTAAGACAATAAATAGTTCAAACAGTGGTGGTAGAAAAAAATTAACTAAATCAGGGAGAAATCAAGAATTAAGAGAAGTGGAAATTATTTTAACTCATATAACAACTGATTTAAGAGTTTCTGGAAACATTAAAAAAGGAAATTATTCAAGAAAAGAATTGATGCTATTAAGCAATGAATTAGAAGAAAAACTTTTTATAGAACTAGAAAATAAAGTTGCAAAATACTATAAAATCTCTGGCAAATAATTTTTTTTTCAACTTCCTATAACCATGCTTTCTGGAAAATTGCTGCGAAACATCCCCTTTATTAAATTCACCCTCTCTTTCTTCCAATTATTTGATTTTAAAGTTAACTTTATGAGATTATTTAATGTGACACCGGAGGACTGATGACTCAGGAAGTTAAGAGGCGGCTTGTTAAATCCAGTCTTGTTATAATGGCTGCCACATTTATTGCAAGAGTTTTTGGTCTTGTCCGTCTGCAGTTTATAAACTTTTATTTTTCCAAAGAATTTCTCGATTCTTTTTGGGCTGCCTACAAGATTCCGAATACACTACGAGAATTGCTTGGGGAAGGTGCGTTATCCGTCGCCTTTATTCCTGTTTTTACTTATTACCTGATGAAAAAAAGTAAAAAAGAAGCTAATACTCTTGCCAGTGATGTTTTTAATATATTGTTTGTTTTTGTCCTGATTGTAGTAATTGCAGGTATCCTGCTTGCACCTCTGCTTATGCCGAAATATGTAAGCGGTTTTTCATCATCACAGGAACTGGTAAAAATGGCAATTTTGATGTCACAGATAATGATGCCCTTTCTTCTGTTAATGAGCATGGGTGCATTAATTATGGGTATTCTTAACTCAAAAAAATATTTTGCTGCTCCTGCTTTTGCTCCGATTTTTTTCACTATTGGAATGATCGCTTCAGTTTTTTTCCTGCATAAAAGTATGGGGCCTATATCTCTGGCTATTGGAGTTGTTGTAGGAGGGGTTCTTCAGGTATTATTCCAGCTGCCTTTTCTGAGAAACAAGGGGCTTAAATACCGTTTTAATTTTAATCTCAAGCATCCGGGTGTAAAAAAAATACTAATACTGATGGGTCCTGCAGCCCTTGGTCTTGGGGTTGTACAAATAAATCAGCTCCTTGTACCATTTTTTGCTTCTTTCACTACAGGAGGAATTAATGCGCTGCAAATATCAATTCTATTAATTCAAATGCCTCAGGCGGTATTCGCGATTGCTATCTCTACAGCGATACTGCCGACTCTTTCAGAGCAGGTATCCAAATCCAATATGACCGGATTTAAAAAGACCATGAATGACGGATTAGGCATGATCCTGTTTTTTACCATACCATCAACTATATTTTTATTCTTCATGGGTAAAGAAGTAGTGACAGCTTTATTTGCCCTTGGCGGAAAATTCGGGGTAATGGACGCGGCCTTTACGGCAAAAGCTCTTCTTTTTTATACCATTGGTTTGATTGGCATGGGTGGAACTGTCCTTGCAAATCGTTTTTTTTACAGTTTACAGGATATGAAAACGCCTTTCTATCTGGCCCTGATAAGCGTTGCTGTGAATTTAGGTTTAAATCTTTTGTTTCATAGTGCGAGGCTTGGATTCCAGTTCATAGCTCTTGCCAATTCGATTGCTGTTATTTTAAATTTTATTCTGCTCATTGTATTAATACAAAAGAAGGCGGGATTATTGAAATGGAGCGGCTTGCTTCTCGAGTCAATGAAAATACTATTATCCTCATTTTTAATGATTCTCGCGGCCTATCATCTAAGTCCGGTTATAACAGGGATGATTCCCAAAAGTTTTCTATCTAATCTTATTTCCCTGATTATTGTAATGATTATATCAGCTTCAGTATTTATATTATTCTGCAAGCTGTTTAAGGTAAAAGAAATAAATATGATTACCGGAATGTTTAGAAAAAATGGAGGAAAGTAATTGAAA
>JAGLSM010000282.1 GCA_023135745.1 Spirochaetota bacterium
TAAAATTGGTGTAACAAAATGGTTTAGAAACAACACTGATATTCATCAAATTTGGCAAAAAGGCTTTTATGAACATATAATAAGAAATGATGATGAATTAAATAATATAAGAAAATACATTCAGGATAATCCCCATAAATGGGAGGAAGAAAAAAACAATCCTGAAAACATAAATTTTCTAACGAGCCATCCCTAAAAAAAGATCCGTGTAAATCCTGTTTAAATCCGCGTCATCTGTGTTCTATCATTTAGTAAATGCGTTGCATGCAACGCATCTACAGCAAATCTTCCACACTCTGTTTTTCACTCACAAGCTCATCTCTTGAAGCATTTATTTTTTCCATGGAAAAATCATTCAGGTTTATGCCCTGTACAATTTCCCAGTCATTGCCGTTACTGCGCAGAGGATAGCTGAACATCAATCCCTCCGGCACACCGTAACTGCCGTCAGATGAAACAGCTGTAGAAAAATACTCTCCGGAAGGTGTTGGCGTAATAAGATTCCTGACAGTATCAACTACAGCATTAGCAGCTGATGCTGCTGATGATGCGCCTCGTGCCTTTATAATCTGTGACCCCCTCTTCTGCACCTTCTCAATAAATTCCGTCTCCAGCCACGCGCTATCCTTAATTGCTTCGTTTAATGATTTTCCATTTATTTTTACATTGGTAAAATCAGGATACATGGTTGTGGAATGATTACCCCAAACGGCAAGATTTTTTACAGCATCTACAGGAACCTTTGCTTTTTTTGCCAGGAGACTTGCCGCTCTGTTCTGGTCAAGCATAGTCATCGCAAAAAAATTCCGCGCATTCATTCCTTTGGCGGAAGCTTTCGCGATCAGAGCGTTTGTATTGCATGGATTCCCAACTACAAGAACCCTGCATGAAGGGTTCGCGTTCTGTGCAATACTGGCCCCTTGTTTGGTAAATATCCCGCCGTTTATTTTTATAAGATCGGCCCGTTCCATACCCTGTTTTCTCGGCACCGAACCAACCAGCAAAGCCCAATCAGCATCTTTAAACACAATATCCATATCCGAAGAGATATTAACGCTTCTTAATAGAGGAAAAGCGCAATCATCAAGCTCCATAACAACACCCTCAAGCGCGGGCATAGCCTGTTCCAACTCCAGTAGATTTAAATGTATCTGAATGTCCGGACCAAACATCTGCCCCGACGCAATCCTGAATAATAGAGCATACCCTATTTGACCTGCCGCTCCGGTTACCGCGACCCTAACTTCTTTATTAATCATGAATGAAAATCCTTTTGTGTTGTATTTGTAAAAAATTTAAGAACTATAGAAAATTTGTCAAGTTTAGTGTGTAAATAGGTCTGGATTTGATTTATCCCTTTACCTAACCCTTCCCTGTTGATATAATTCAGCTGATAACGCCACCCTTCCCTTCGAGGGAAGGGGCTGGGGGTTAGGTTGTGATATTGAATATGGAGGAATTAATGAAAACCCGAATTGAAAAAGATTCCCTGGGAGAAATGAAAGTCCCTGAAGACGCTTATTATGCCGCGCAGACACAGCGTGCTGTTGAAAATTTCCCGATAAGCGGTCAACGGTTCCCTCAAGAATTTATATATGCCATGGGCCTTATTAAATACGCGAACGCAAAGGCTAATTCCAAACTAAACCTCCTGGAAAAAAAATACGCTGATCCAATAATGACAGCATCTACAGAGGTCATGAACAGCAAACATGATGACCAGATGGTAGTTGACATTTATCAGACCGGTTCAGGCACTTCTACCAACATGAATATAAACGAAGTCATTGCTTCAAGGGCAACAGAAATTCTCACAGGATCAAAAACAGGCTCTCCAAAAATTCACCCAAACGATCATATAAATTTAGGCCAATCCAGTAACGACGTCATACCTACTGCTATACACATATCCTCATTGTATTCAATAACAAAAAATCTTCTGCCTGAGTTAAAAAACATACGGGATTCAATGGGAAAAAAGTCAGCTGAATTTAAAACCATAGTAAAAATTGGCCGCACACATCTTCAAGACGCAACACCTATAACTTTAGGACAGGAATTCTCAGGATACGAAGCACAGTTGGAAAAAGCCATTGACAGAATCAGTCAGACACTTCCTTCCCTTGAAGAACTTGCCCTCGGCGGCACGGCGGTCGGCACAGGATTAAATTCCCGACAAGATAAAACAAAACTGGCGATTGAATATATATCAACGGAAACCGGAATAAAATTCAGGGAAACGTCAAATCATTTCGAAGCTCAGGCGTCTAAAGATGCCATCGTCCATACAAGCGGAGCACTAAAAACACTAGCCGTCAGCCTCATGAAAATTGCAAATGATATCAGGTGGCTTGGATCCGGCCCAAGATGCGGGCTTGGAGAAATCATACTTCCGGCCACTCAGCCCGGTTCATCCATAATGCCTGGTAAAGTAAATCCGGTTCAGGCAGAAGCTTTAACCATGGTCTGCGCGCGCGTTATCGGAAATGATGCTGCAATTACCCTTGCCGGACAATCAGGCAATTTTGAGTTAAACGTTATGATGCCTGTAATAGCTTATTCAATCCTCGAATCTATTAAAATAATGACTAACGGAATAAAATCCTTCAATGAGAAATGCCTTAAAGGCATTAAAGCTGACAAAAAACAAATTGAATTCTATATAGAAAAAAGCCTTGCCCTTGTAACCTCGTTGGTACCCGTAATAGGATACGATAAGTCAGCTGAACTTGCGAAACAGGCATTTAAGGAAAATAAAACAATAAGACAGCTTTTACTTGAAGAAAACCTGCTCTCAGAGGAAAAAATAAATACATTACTCAATGTAAAAAAAATGACAGGGCCTTATTAAAAAAGAGTATATTTATCACATGTTCACATTAGAAATAAAATCTTCATTCTCAGCTGCTCATTATCTAAGAAATTATACCGGAAAATGTGCGAATCTTCACGGCCATAACTGGAGAATAAAAGTACAGGTTTCAAAAAAAGAACTCAACGAAATTGGAATGGTAATGGATTTTAATGATCTGAAAAGTGCTCTTAAACTTGTTACCGAAGAGCTTGATCACACTGATGTAAACAAACATCCGTATTTTAAATCCATTAATACAACATGTGAAAATATCGCCAAATTTATATATGATAAACTCAAAATAAATCTTAATGCCATATCTTTAGAAGTTATTCTTTCATCAGTTCAGGTTGAAGAAAATGACGGATCTATCTGTATATACACAGATGAAAATC
>JAGLSM010000283.1 GCA_023135745.1 Spirochaetota bacterium
CGAAGTATATGATTTATTAATTGATCTTGATGCTGATGAAGAGCAGCTTGAATTCCCGGTTATTTATGCTATTGGGCGCGACGGTATTGCCAGGAAAGAACTTGATGATGAGAGTAATGATCTGCATGTGCTTCTCGATGCTATAGTTGAGGAGATTCCTGCCCCAAGATATGATGAGGGGGCTTCTTTCCAGATGCTTGTTTCGGATTTGAGTTATTCCGAGTATCTTGGCAGGCTTGTTATCGGCAAGGTATTCAACGGTGAAGTGAAGGCAAATGACAGCATGGTTTGCCTGGGTATAGATGGTGAAGCCAAATCTTTAAGAATTGCGAAGCTGCAGGTGTATAATGGAAACAGTGTAATAGTTTCTGAAAAAGTAGAGGCCGGTGATATAGCGGTTATTGCGGGGATTGATAAGGTTGAAATTGGAGATACGATATGCACCAAGGAGTCTCCAAAAGCGCTTAAAAGAATAAAGGTTGATGAGCCTACTGTTTCAATGAACTTTGGGTTAAATAACTCGCCATTTGCCGGAAGGGAAGGGACTCTTGTCCAAGCCAGTAAAATTAAAGAAAGACTTATAAAAGAAACTCTTCTGAATGTAGCAATAAGTGTTATAGATTCTGATGAGAGAGATAGTTTTATAGTTCAGGGCAGGGGTGAGTTTCAACTGGCTATTTTAATTGAGACAATGAGGCGTGAAGGCTTCGAGCTGAGCGTTGGACGTCCCAAGGTTATTTTTAAAAAAGAAAAAGGGGAAATTCTTGAACCTGTTGAAAATGTTTCAGTTGACTGTGATGAGGCTTTTATGGGGATTGTGATCGAAAAGCTTTCCAGCCGTAAAGGCGGAATGACTAATATGGTCAATCATGGAAGCGGCAGGGTCAGGATTGATTTCAGTATACCTTCGCGCGGACTAATTGGCTACCGTGATGAATTCCTTACAGATACAAAAGGTACCGGGATGCTTCATTCAATACTTACCGGATATGAAGAGTTCAAAGGAGAATTTTATACAAGGGTAAACGGATCTATCGTTTGTGACAGACCCGGAAATGCGGTCGCGTACGCGATATATAACCTTGAGCCCAGAGGTGTAATTTTTGTTGTTCCTGGAGATCTCGTCTATGAGGGAATGGTAGTGGGCGAGCATAACAGGACAGAAGAGATACTTGTAAATCCTACAAAACAGAAAAAACTGAGCAACATGAGAGCCTCAGGCAAGGATGATACTGTTACATTGACCCCCGTAGTTCTTATGACACTTGAGCGTGCTCTGCAGTTCATAAGGGATGATGAGCTTGTGGAGGTTACGCCGAAATCCATACGTATCCGTAAGAGAATTCTTAAATTTGAAGAAAGAAAAGCTTCGCGGGTAATAAAGAAAAAAGCATGACAGTAAAATTTCTTTATTTATAGTTTTTTACATGTTAAACTTTTTTAAGCATAAAAGGAGTATTCATGTCTAATTTATGGAATAAATCAATAGAGATCGGTGTAGACTTAATTGATGAGCAGCACAGAGAGCTTTTTGAGCGTTTTGATTCGCTTATTAATGCGATAAATATGGGGGAAGGGTCCGACAAAATTGAACCTCTAATGGGTTTTCTTGGAGAATATGTCGTAACCCACTTTAATGATGAAGAAAAGCTTATGGATAAAGCCGGATATCCTGAGATAGATAATCATAAGATTTTACACCATGACTTTGTAAAATACTTTAGCGATGTTTCAGATAAAATTGTGGAAGATGGAGTAAACGATCAGATTGCTCATGATGTGAAAAAGAAATTATTTGATTGGCTTTGGACTCATATTGCCAATGAAGATAAAAAAATCGGCCGTTTTATTGATTTGAGTTAGGCTTTATTTATTCTCTTAACCAGAGGTTTAACGGGGTGTCGATAAATGATTTCATTTAACTAAAACGTTCTAACGAAGTCCAGCTCTTTTCTACCAGAGGTTGAAAACCTCTGGTTAGGAGAATAATGTATCAAAGTATATAAAAATTGCAACCTTAATTAAGGGATAGTCTATTAAAAGAAAAAGCCGGATCAAAAACTTTGACCCGGCTTTTTCCAATTAAAATTTAGGAGTTTATCTTTACTATCCTATTGCCTCTTTACCGGTTTCCCCGGTTCTAATTCTGTAACATTCTTCCAGGTTTGTGACGAATATCTTTCCGTCTCCAATTTTACCCGAACGAGCTCCTTCTATAATTGCGTTAACTGTAGTTTTTACAAAATCTTCATTAACTGCAATTTCTATTCTTACCTTTTTCAGAAGGTTTACTTCCATTTCTACACCTCTGTATGTTTCAGTAAAACCCTTCTGCTGTCCGGCTCCGAGTACGTTGGTAATTGTCATTTTAAATACCTCAGCCTTGTAAAGAGCCTGTTTTACATCATTCAGTTTATGAGGCTGAACCATTGCTGTAATTAGTTTCATTTTATACCTCCCTACTCATTTGTAAAAATCTGGAATCCATTGTAGGCTTCCATTCCATGTTCACCGACATCCAAACCCTTCAACTGTTCTTCATCACTGGTTCTTAGACCCATGGTATATTTGATTATAAGGAATAATATCCCGGCGGTTATTGTAACCCATAGGAATACTGAAGCTACGCCCTTAAGCTGGGACCAGAAAAGGTTGAGTCCGCCGCCGTGAAACAAGCCGTTAACAGCGCCTGCTCCGCTTGCTTTTCCATATGCCGCGTCCGCAAAAAGACCAACTGCGAGGGTTCCCCATGCTCCTGTTACACCGTGTACCGAAATAGCGCCTACCGGATCGTCAATTTTAAGTACCTTGTCAATGAATTCAATCGCAAAGACAACTATTACACCGGCAACAAGCCCGATCATAATAGCGCTGAAAGGAGATACGCTCGCACATCCGGCGGTTATACCTACAAGTCCGGCAAGAACTCCATTGAGTGTCATTGACGCGTCAGGTTTGCCGTGCATTATCCATACAACTATCATGGATGCAATTGCTGCAGCGGCAGCTGCTAATGCGGTTGTTGCAGCAATTGTTCCAATGCTGAAATTGGTTCCTGCTGTTGTTGATCCCGCGTTGAATCCAAACCAGCCAAAAAATAATATGAATACACCAAGAGCTGCAAGAGGTATATTATGTCCCCTGATTGCCTTTGATTTTCCATCCGGTCCGTATTTTCCAAGTCTTGGACCAAGTATTAACGCGCCCATTAAGGCTGCCCATCCG
>JAGLSM010000284.1 GCA_023135745.1 Spirochaetota bacterium
ATCAGGATCACAATTTGTATCAACAATTGCAAAAATTGGAAGACCAAGTTTTCTTGATTCAGCAACAGCGATTGCCTCTCTTTTAGGATCAACAATAAAAATCGCATCCGGAAGACGGTCCATATTTTTCAGACCCCCAACATTCTTTTCCAGCTTTTCTTTTTCTCTTGAAAGCATCAAGCGTTCTTTTTTCAAAATCAAATCGAAAGTTCCGTCAACTTCCATCTTTTCAAGACGCTTTAATCTTTCTATTGTTTTTTTAATTGTTGAGTAATTGGTTAATGTACCGCCGAGCCATCTGTTTGAAACATAAGGCATCCCGCATTTTTCTGCGGCTTCCTTAACAGCAGCCTGGGCCTGTTTTTTTGTACCTACAAATAATACTTGAGCACCTTCGCGTACCATTGCTTCCATTTTGTCAAGTGCTTCATTGATTTTTACAAGTGTTTTTTGAAGATCGATGATATGAATGCCGTTTCTCTCTGTGAAAATGTATGGAGCCATTTTCGGATCCCATCGGCGGGTTTGGTGACCAAAATGTACACCTGATTCAAGTAAATCCTTCATGCTAACTCTAGCCAAAATAATTCCTCCTAAAATTTTAACAAACTAACTATCTTCTCCGACGGAATCAATGTCAATTGTTTCTCAGCGTATCATTACACCGGAGAGTAATATCAAAATATTCTGATACCAAGCTTTTTGGTTTCTTTATAAAAAGTTTCAAGCGGAAGTCCCACAACATTGGAATAGCTTCCATCAATTTTTTTTACAAAAAAAGCGCCTCGCTCTTGAATTTTATATGCCCCGGCACAGGACATAATATCTTCCGATTTAAAATAAGCATGGATTTCATCAAGGTCAAGTTTGATAAAAAAAACTTTCGTAGTTGTAACAGTGATTGAAACAAGATCTTCAGGTATTTTTATTATACATAAGCCTGAATGAACAAGATGCATGCGCCCGGACAGCTTCCGCAAAGTTCTAACAGCATCAGGAAGATCTACGGGTTTTATCAATAATTCTCCATCCAGCTCAACAACAGTATCACAGCCAATGATAAGCCCTTCAGATATTTTTTTTACTGACTCGGCTTTCTCAAGAGCCAGGCGTTTAACCATATCTACTATGGCCTCCTCCGGGTAACGGGACTCATCTACTGAATGGTCAACCACCTCAAATGAAAGTCCACCCTGTTTTAGGAGATCATAACGTCTCGGAGATTTAGAAGCCAGATAGATTGGAATCATATCTTCCTGAATATGAGCAGAGAAACTACAACGCCAATGACTGAAACAATATCAAAAGACATTCCCGCCCGCAAAACGTTGAGATTAATAGAAAGATCCACACTGAGGCTTTTTATAATCGGACCCAAAGCAGGTATTATAAGAACAAGAAGTTTACTCAAGATTGTTCCAATGAGCGCACCAATAAAAGAAATCAATAAGATAAGTCCCGTATTTCGTTTTTCAAAAGCCATTATAAACTCCTGTAATTAGTTTCTTTAAAAAAGAAACTAATTACAATATGTGAATGAGACAAGAATTTATGAGGAATGTTAATGCCTTTAATGCAGAAAGCTATTCAGATAAATCATTTAGAAGAGGGCTGAGAATCAAAACATGCGTAATATAGATTAACTAAGGATATACGGTTATTGTCCCTTTGATGGAAAGTGTAATCGGACCTTCAACCGAATTACTGCCCGATAAATAACAGTTCAAATAAAACGGTGTGTTTTTATAAGCATTTAAATAGTAGTCTTCTTCAATTTTAATATCCAGACTTGTATAAACTGAACCTGATGACAACCTGTTTAATTCAGTATCTTCGTATAGTTTCTTATAGCCCTGTATATCATTTGAAACTGATAAAGTTAACTCTGAGATCCAGTTTAAACCCGTAACAGTTTTTATTGTAGAAACTACGGCAGATTCAATTTCCATACTCCGGAAATCTTCTCCTGAATAACCGTCTTCTTTAAGAAAACCCTTAACATCATTCTCAGTAATGAATACAGAAATATTTGTAGATAATTGATCTGCTGCTTCTATAAAAAATTCTACTTTTTGTTCAAATTCAATACTCTGCGTACAAGCAATGGGTATAAGAAGTATAAATAAAATAAAATTTCTCAGAAACTTGAATGATTTCATTGTTATCTCCTGTTAGAATATACATCATTATATGGGATTTTACATGTTTATTTATGGGAGTGATGATATCTGAAAGCAAGTCTGAACCGGGATTATCAGAATTTGGGAATTAGCGTGATTTCTCTTGATATATAAGTTTTTCTGACACGGATTAGGTAGTTTATTCTTGGTTTGTAATTTGTCAATCTATTTCATGGTTTAATCCTTTTAGATACTTTTCCGGATTTTAAAAAGGATTTTAGCTGATTTTTTTTAAATAAAAACTTTGCGGTCTTGCGGCGAGAAACTAAAATCTCTTTTAACATCAGTAACATCCACATATTAATTAAAGATCATTTTTCGTCATTCGATACAGAATCAAAACAAATCCATTAAATCCTGTTAATCCGTGTCGAAAAAAAATGACAAAAAGATATATATCCAAAAGCATTGACCTCAATGTGAATTGGTTTTATTTTTTTACTGTTAATATTTAATGATGTAGAGATCACCGGAGGATAAGGATGTCGGAAAATATAATCACAATGGAAAACGGGAAATTAATGATACCTGACAAACCGGTTCTCCCATTTATTGAAGGTGACGGTACCGGCCCCGATATTTGGGCAGCAAGTGTCAAGGTTTTTGATAAGGCTGTTGAAAAAGCATATAAGGGCGGAAAAAAAATCCAATGGAAAGAAATTCTCGCAGGGCAAAAGGCTTTTGATAAGACAGGAAGCTGGCTTCCTGATGAGACAATAGAAGCATTTAAAAAATATATAGTCGGAATTAAAGGTCCTCTAACTACTCCGGTAGGCGGCGGCATACGAAGCCTAAATGTAGCTCTCAGGCAGATACTCGACCTGTACGTCTGTCAGCGCCCGGTAAGATATTTTGATGGAGTACCCTCCCCTGTCAAGCATCCTGAATGGGTAGATATGACAATTTTCAGGGAAAATACCGAAGACGTTTATGCAGGCAAAGAACTGGAAGAAGGCACACCGGAAGCAAAAAAACTGATTGCCTATCTCAAAGCCGAATTTGGTTGGGACATAAGAGAAGACTCAGGCATAGGGATTAAACCAA
>JAGLSM010000285.1 GCA_023135745.1 Spirochaetota bacterium
AATGGTAACGGAAATCTTGATCTTGTGGTTGGCGCGAATTCATTTAACAGCGGTCAGGGAGAAGTATACATTTTTAACAATAACGGCTCCGGCATTTCATCAGGCGATGCTTCTTCGGCAAATACCATTTTAAACGGTGAAGCCGCAAACGGCTTTGGTCTGTCGTTGTCCATCAGGGATATTAATAGAGATAATTACCCGGACCTGATTGTTGCGGAAGGAAACAGCACAATTAATCAGGGTTGGGTCTACATTTTCCACAATGGTGACACTGGTATATCATCAGGAGGTTCTTCTACAGCTAATACAATCCTGTCCGGTGATGTTGGTTTTTATTTCGGCAGCGCCATTGATTTTTAGGAATTATCCCATTGTTATCTGTGAAATTTGAAACCGCAAAGTGATATTTTTTCAAGCATGCAATGAAAACTGATAATTATCAACCAGGCCAGCCTGCAAGCCTTGCCCATAACCACCAGGCAGCATATGCTTTAAGATTCGCGTTTAAAGGTTCACTATGGGCAGAGACGCAATCATACCACTCTCCAGAATGAGCATTCTGCCATTCTGCTGCCCAGTTTCCATCTCGTGTTCCATTGCCATCTGTATCGTATAAACATCCATCAGTAGGTATCTTATCACCATAATAAGTCCCATCAGGATCATAGGTTTCTATATCCGCGAAATCGTATAGAATTTTATTATTTTGTTCACAATAATTTCTTATCTGCTCATTACGTATATGCAGATTACCATCCAACCCTGATCCATCCAGATGGCCTGTCATATAAACAAACTTTACATCAGGATAATCTTGTTCCAGCCCATTCATAAGTGTAAGATAAGTATTAATATTTTCTTCAGAAGCATCGCTTACCTGTCCGCACCATGACCAGATAATAACATTAACATCTGCATTTGCAGGGTTGTCCAGATAATCACGGGTGCGGGATTCCCAGGTAATTCTATCAGGATTGCCAAGATCTCCGCTTGTAAAATAATCATCAAGATCAAGCGAGCCTTCCAACGGTCCGTCATTCCAGTCATATAAATCACCTTTAAAACTTACTAAACCGGTCATGCCCGTAGTTAATTGACTTCCATGTGAAGTATGTCCATAAGCAATATGAAGATTCGTTTTTGCCTGATGAATCCATTGTTCAGGTATCTGAGAAAGATTAATACAGTTGTGATTTATTATTAAATTGTTAATGTTAGTATTGTTACCAGTATTATTACTTGTAGAATTGTCAGAACCACATGAACATAATATTATAACAAATAGAAAAATAAACAGAACAAAATTGGTAAATGATTTTATTTTCATAATTTAGTACCTAAATATCATTATAAATATTTTTTAGCGCTATTTCAAGGTCAAATTTGACAACTACTACTAATATGAACTATACTATAAGTAGGGACTAGAAATCCGGTATAAAACTATTTTTGTAAAATACAGCAGTATCACTGGTTTTTAATCGTGCTTTTTTTGTAAATTAACTGATTAATTGGTTAGAATATGGAGATTAAAATGAAAAAGATACTATTATGTGGATTGCTTCTACTAATAATTACTCTCAACGCAGGTTGTTCAGCGGAACTTTATCTGGATGATACCATTAAACGATTCAACACTGATAAAATAACCAATTCGCCGCTGTCTGATGTGCAATATGACGGACCGCCTCCAAGTGTGATTTTCACCTATCTACCGCCGGTTGGATCAGGCGCTAATGTCCATGGTATGACTTATAATGCTGTCGGTAAGTATAAAATAAGTCTATGGATTAAATGCTCATGGGGAGGACAACTTCGAGTTGGTGGTTGGGGATGGTGGCCGAAAACAACATTTGCAAGTCCCTACGCGGGAATTTCTGCTGATGGTTCATGGTCTGATGATTATGTGGTTGCAGGAGTAGATAGCGGCGCAAGTACAATGGTAGCATTTCTTGTACCAATAAATCAGGAGGTTTATCCCAATTACTCCATTCTTAATCATGCTTATGCAAATTCAGTAGCATACGCGTTAAGCAATCGCCACAATGATGTGAATACACCGACAATATCAATAACTGACCCCACTTCCAATGTTGTTACATATAACAAATATTATACAATAAGCGGAACTTATTGGGATGATAGAGAACTTTATGGGTTATTTGTCTCTTTAAATAGTTCAGCATATTATTTAGCACCCAATACTCTGCAGCTGACCTATAGCACTCATAGTTGGAGTCATACCTTAACTCTTAAGGAGGGGGTAAATACTTTTAAAGTATATACAAAAGACGGTACAGAAAAGTATTCTACAATAGAAACCGGTCCCACTATAACCTATATAAACGCTCCTATCTCCATCGAGAATGTAAGAGACAACGGCATCATTAATACAGGAGTTATTACAGGAAAAGCAACAAATTACGGCGATGTATCCGCTGTTGAATATAAACTGGACAATGGAGTATATCAGACCGCTCAAGGTATCGAAAACTGGAGTTTTAGACTACCGGATGGCGCCAACAGCTGGCTCATTGGTTCACGGCATACCGTCAGCATACGTATCCGTTACCTAAACGGAAATTATTCAACAGTTATTACTATCAACATAATCAAGGGAATTAATAAGGATATAAATGGCGATGGTTATGAGGATCTGGTAACAGGCTCGCCCGGAAACGGCAGTCAGGGATTATCGTATATTTTTTATGGAAAAACTTCCGGTATAACCTCAGGACCGGTCTCCGGCGCGGACACAACTATCCTCTGCAGTGATTCGGGTTCTTTTGGAAGCAGTATTACTGTTGGAGATATAAATAATGACGGTTATGCTGATCTGGTAGTTGGGGACAGTAGTTATAATAATAATCAGGGACGAGTATTTATATACTATGGAAGCGCTTCGGGAATCTCTTCTTCATTTGCCTCCTCAGCTGATTTGGTTATTACAGGAATTGATTACAGCAAGTTTGGTAATTCACTCGCACTTGCCAATGTAACCGGTAACGGTTATATGGAGCTATTGGTTGGAGCAAGCAATTTTGAAAACGGAAAAGGAGCAGTCTATCTTTTCTTCGGGACTTCTTCGGGAATTACAGTTAACAAAGCTATATATGCTAATGCTCGTTTAACCGGGGATGTCAATTCAGGATTCGGGCATAAAATAGCCACAGCAGACGTAAACGGAGACGGATACGCGGATCTCATTTCAAGTGATAA
>JAGLSM010000286.1 GCA_023135745.1 Spirochaetota bacterium
CTAACCCGATCCCTTCCCTAAAGGGAAGGGTCACTTATAAATATTAATATCGAGCGGTTTTTCGAAAATTGGGGTTGTAGTGATGGAACATAGGATTTTGTGGATTTTTTTTTACAAGGCATAAATAGCTTTAATAAAATGTGTTGATATTTTGAATATTTGTTTTACTATTTTGGTAGATGTAACATAATATATATTCTGTTGCATTTTACTAATTATATGGCCTTTTTAGAAATATATTTTATACTATGATAAGGTGACTTCATTGCTTCCAATAATAGTTATATAATAGTCTGTTATTTAAAGGGGTTTATATGAAATACATTAATACTCTTATTTTATTTTTGACTTTATTTAGTATTCCACTTTCTGTATTTAGTAAATCTACTAATAGATATAAAGATTATAGTTTTGGTTACTCTATAGGCGCAATTGTTGCTGAAGATGATCAATATGATGACGGAAGACTTACTATGTCTCCCTCTATAAGTGCGGATATTTACTTCCTTAAAAGCTTTAGTTTCTGTTTTTCTTATTATCTTATTGCTTTCTCATCAGGTATTCGATATTTCTTCCTAA
Organism: Spirochaetota bacterium; assembly: GCA_023135745.1. Taxonomy (GTDB): domain Bacteria; phylum Spirochaetota; class JAGLSM01; order JAGLSM01; family JAGLSM01; genus JAGLSM01. The sequence goes on from JAGLSM010000286.1 coordinate 580, forward strand.
ATTATCCAGTTCGTCCCTATATTGGATTTGTTTTACTTGCATCAATGCTTGATTTATCTGGTACAGCAGCTAATACTGGAGGCGATATTATTCCTGGATTTGAATTTGGTGTAAATTTTTTTACAATTCATGGCATAGATTTTTGCCTGGGATTGCAATTTTTTATTGAAAGTAGATATTCAAGGAATAAAGATTTTGTCTTTTATACAAAAGTTTTTGGCTATAATTTTTGAATATTTTTTCTTAATAAAAATGACACACATCAGGCATACAAACAATGATAAAAAACAGACCAACAATTAAAACAGACAGACTACTCCTAAGACCATTTGAATTATCCGATGCACCACAAGTAAAGGAATTGGCCGGAGATAAGGCTATTTCGGACACAACCTTAAACATCCCTTATCCGTATGAAGATGGAATGGCAGAAGAGTGGATTTCGACCCATCAGCCTAAATTTGAGGCTGAAGAAAGGGTGGATTGCGCTATTGTCTTGAAATCAACACAGGAACTGATTGGAGCGATAGGACTAATAATTGATAAGAAATTCAATAGAGCAGATCTTGGTTACTGGGTGGCAAAAGAATACTGGAACCACGGTTATTGTACCGAAGCTGCCAGAGCTATACTGGACTACGCATTTGATAAGTTAAAATTACATAAAATTACTGCAATCCACATTGCTCGGAATCCTGCCTCTGGAAAAGTCATGGAGAAAATCGGCATGAAAAAAGAAGGGCTTTTCAAAGACCATGTGATTAAATGTGATGAATATGAAGATATTGTTAGTTATGGTATTTTGAATGGGGAGTTTACCTAACCCGATCCCTTCCCTAAAGGGAATGGTCACTTATGAATATTAATATCTAGCAGTTTTTGAACCACTAAACTAAAACATTCTTAGTGAGAAACCAAGTCTAAAGTAGCATAACGATACATCAACCTGCAAAGCCGTTATTTTAACCCTCGAACCCATCCGAAACCAGGTCGAAGTCGATTTATTTAGGTCGAAGTCGATATTTTAGCCTGTCATGCCGTTATTTTTGAGTCGGAGTCGATTATTTTTAGGTCGAAGGCGATATATTAACCTGCCATGCCGTTTTAAAATCCTCGAACCCGTCCGAAATAGAGTCGAAGGCGATTTATTAACCTGTCATGCTGTTATTTTAACCTCCGACCTAAGGTGTAAAATATGAGAACAATCCACAAATTTTCTTCCCCCCTTTTTTTAAATAAGAATTTACTTTTTTATAAAAAAATCATATTCTGTTAAAAAAATGGAGAAAAACATGCTTATGCAAAGTCTTTTTAAACAGCAATTTGTTGATAGAATTAATTCATGGAAAATTAAAGCACGCGAAAGAAATAAAGAGCTGAAATCACTAAAAAAAAGAGTTTCCGAGATTTCAAATAGCCGAGATAAATGGAAAAAAAAGGCTGATCGTTTCAAAAAACAGTTGAAAATTGAACAAAAAAAAACAATCAAAAGAATAAAAAAAGAACAGCAAATAAAATAAAGCCGAAAAGATACGGTTTTATTTTAGATTTTATTACAATGATTGCTAATCTTAAATTAAACACCGCAACCTCTTTTAGGAGCTTGAGCAAATCTTTTAAAATAATGACTCAATATAATTCTTCAAAAATTAATCATGCCCCAACACATACAACAATAATTAATTGGATACATAAAATTGGTTTATTCCAACTTAATCGTAAAAAAGAAGTCGGCAATGATTGGATATTGATTCTGGATCATAGTATTCAAATAGGAAAAGAAATGGTATTTGTAGTATTTGGATTGCGTGAAAAAAATATGACTTTTGATAAACCATTAGGATTTCAAGACCTGGAAATAATTAGGGAACTTTCCAGAGAAAAGTGGACCGGTGAAGATATTCAAGAAATATTATTGGAAATAAAAAAAGAATTAGGTAATGTCTTATATGCAATTTCTGATGGAGCCGGTATACTAAAAAAGGGCTTACGATTAAGTAAAATCAAGCATTCTTATGATATTACGCATAAAATAGCGATTATCATAAAGCATTTTTACGGGAAAGATAAAACCTTTATTGATTTTACACATCAGATGACGATGTCAAAAAAAACTCTCTCATTTACAGATTTAGCTTTCTTATTACCTCCAAAATTAAGAGGAAAATCAAGATTTTCAAATATTGGCCCAATAACGAACTGGGGGATAAATATTTTAAATTGTTTGGATAAGCCACCGGATTTACTTGATAAAAAATTAATTCCTAAAATATCAGAAAAATTTGGATGGATAAAACAATACAGAAATTTGATATTAGAGTTGAGCAGATTGAATAAAGTCATTTGTTCAATTCAAAAAATCATCAAATCAAATGGATTAAGCAAGAAAACAAAAACTGATTGCATAAAAGTTATGGAAGATATTGAAAATTTTGAAAATGGGATAATATTTAAAAACTTATTAACCGAATATTTTGACCAACATCTAAAATTAATAAAGAGAAAATCTATTTTATGCTGCTCTGATATAATTGAATCAGCTTTCGGAAAGTATAAAAATTATATTAGCCATAATCCATTAGCATGTGTTACAAATTTGATTTTATGCATTGCTGCTTTTACATCAAAATTTGA
>JAGLSM010000287.1 GCA_023135745.1 Spirochaetota bacterium
TTTGAGAGATGGGTATTTGGTCTTTTTACACAGTCTGTCAGTATAAAAATCAGTATTAATCTGCGTCATCCGCGTTGCTATTAATTGATAGGATCAGTATATTTTTCTTAAAATACATGTAAATAAGCTGAATTTTTCTTCAGTCTAATACTTGAGAAATTACTATGAACGATAAAAAACCATCAATACTTATAATCGGCGCGGGATTTCTTCAAATTCCGGCCATCAAAAAAGCCTCCGCTATGGGTCTTTTTACAATAGCAACCGACTATAATCCGGATGCTGACGGTATTAAACTTGCGGATGACAATATCATTATAAGCACCAGAGACGTTGACGGAACCGTACGCGAGGTAAAAAGATACTCTGAGTCAAAAAGACGTATTGACGGGGTCATTACAGTCGGTACAGACGCTTCAATGACTGTTTCTGCTGTAGCTAATGCCCTTGGACTTCCGGGAATTAAGTTTATTAACGCTGAAGCATCATCAAATAAACTCAAGATGCGGACACGTCTTACAGACTTCGGCGTTCCATGCCCGGGTTTTTATGAATGCTGGACTATTGAAGAAGCTCTGGAAAATTTTAAAAAGCTGAACTGTACCGTTGTTTTTAAACCCGCCGATAATATGGGCTCAAGAGGCGTTTCAATGGCATCAAACCTTTCTGAGGTTCATGAAGCGTTCAACCTCGCGAAGCATGCTACACCTTCAGGAGAAGTGATAGTTGAAGAATTCATGGAAGGACCTGAACTGTCAATAGACGCGCTTATTTATAATGGAGATATTCATATTACAGGCATTGCGGACCGTGTTATTGACTACCCGCCCTACTTTGTTGAAACAGGACATATAATGCCGTCATCCTTATCTAGGGCTGTCCTTGATGATGCTGTTTCTGTTATGAAAATAGGAATCAAAGCCCTAGGGATTAATCTGGGCGCAGCAAAAGGCGACATAAAAATAACAACAGAAGGTGCAAAGGTCGGTGAAATTGCGGCAAGATTATCCGGCGGGTTCATGTCGGCATTTACCTACCCATACGCGACAGGGGTTGACCTTATCGGAAACGCGATCCGTATAGCAATGGGAAAATCTCCCGAAGATCTCACTCCGAGAGTACAAAATGTTTCAATTGAATCGGCTATACTGCCGAATCCCGGAATTGTGAAAAAAATCTCAGGTATTGAAGAGGCTCTTACAATTAAAGGTGTCAATCATGTTTTTCTGAACGTTAAAATCGGCGATGAAGTCCTTCAGCCGAAAAATAATGTTGAAAAAGCCGGCAACATAATAGTTACTTCAGACAGCAGAGAAAGCGCTCAAGAGATTTCGAAAAAAGCGCTGGACACAATCAGGATTATCACCGAATGATTATCTTATTCGATAAATGCGGATTTTACCTTTTGTAAAAGCCCTGCTTTTACTATCCTGTAACAAACCCATGTCTTACCGGTTGTTGAAAAATACTTCTTCTTATGGGCATAACCTCTGATCCCGAGAATTTCAAACATAGCGTCTACCCTGTACCCGCCTTTTATCAAAGCAGAACTATAAACAGGATCATATCGGGTCTTGCTGAACTGACCTATTTTTTTCATAAGAGCATAAAATTTTTCCTGCCCTTCATCCTTGATTGTTGATATTAAAAATTCTATTACTGACATTCTGGCCATTATGACTGCCGCTTTTTCAGACTCAATCTTTCGTTTTGTACCATTCTTTTGTGAAAATGAAGAAAAAGCTACTCCAATGGCCTGAAGAGTATCAACATTTATAAAACCGATGGTATCATCGGTAAATGTCTTGTAAACCTTCAATCCGCCCGGTGCCTGGCAGGAAAGAAATGCTAAAAAAACTGTTATAATTACTATTATTCGATAATTCATATATTCCCCAATGTTAATTGTTTTTTTATTATACATTAAGTATTACACATTAAATTATAATGTCAAGATAGAGATACACATAGTTTTATTCAGCAAATTGCTGAATAAAACTATGTGTGCTTTTACAATAAAATATTTTTTGTATTTGTATAAACAATTGAATAACATTTATTTAATTGTTTTACAACAACTTCTTAAATAATCTGGAAAAACGAATCACGGAGTTGGTATTGCCTTTTTTCTCAGTTATTATCCCTGTTTATAACAGAACATCAGTTCTCAAGCGTGCAGTTGAATCTGTAATAGCGCAAACATTCAGGGATTATGAAATTATTATCGTTAATGACGGATCAACGGACAAGACTGATGAAGTAATCAATTCTTTAAAAAGCAGTTACAAGCAAATTTCAGCTATTCATCTTGATAACAATCACGGTGTATCTTATGCCCGTAACCGCGGTATTGAAAAATCCGCAGGAACATTTATTTCAATTCTTGATTCTGATGATGAGTGGCATAAAAATAAACTTGAAAAGCAGGCTTCCTTCATAAAAGAAAACAGGGATTGCCTTATCTGTCATACCGATGAAATTTGGATAAGAAATGGAGTCAGAGTCAACCCCAAAAAGAAGCATAAAAAACCGGACAAAGATATTTTCTTTGACTGTCTGCCTCTGTGCCCGGTAAGTCCCTCTTCTACCGTAATAAAAAAGGATATATTTTACAAAGAAGGATTTTTCGATGAAGATCTTCCGGCCTGCGAAGATTATGATCTCTGGTTAAGACTTTCAGCAAAGTATAAATTCAGCCTTATCGATGAACCTCTTCTTACAAAATACGGCGGCCATGAGGACCAGCTGTCTGCTAAATATTGGGGAATGGACAGATTCAGGATTATTGCTCTTTTGAAAATTCTTAACTTGACAGATCTGCCGAATGATAAAATAGAAGCTGTATCGGAAATGCTAATAAAAAAAGCCCGCATATTATCAGCGGGCTTTTTGAAAAGAAACAAATTGTTCCAGTCCAATTTGTACAATGAACTCTCTATAATATTTTCTAAAAAGTTAATGAAAGAGATCCCATAAACAATGTCTGCATTTCCTTATTTTCAAACGCGGCACCCGGGAAAAATACTCCCCCGCCGAATGTCAGAGATATATCACTTACAATTCTCCAGACATAGTTAATATCAGCAGCATAACCAAGTTCAACTTCACCGCTTTTAAGTTCCAACAAGGAATCTATTTCAGAAACAGGCCCGTCTTCATTAGCCCTTCTGTAATAAGAAACCTTCATGGTCAGAGTTGATTT
>JAGLSM010000288.1 GCA_023135745.1 Spirochaetota bacterium
AGATAATTTTATCAAAGGCATTTGCGCTTACAGTGCAAATGCCTTTGATAAAATTATCTATGTCTAAATTTGATTGCATGTGTGTTGCACAGCCTAATTTTCTGGAAAACATAAACTCGCATATAATTAATTAGGACAGTGAAGCATTTTGGTAGGTGCAAATTTATCGGCTAATTGGTTTCATTGCTCAAACAGTATATTTTCCAGAAAATTAGGCTGCACAACTGATTTTTTTAAATTATGAGTATTTACTCAAACGGTTATTATTCAAAAAGCTAAGATTATACAACTTTCGTTTATCCGAGAGTATCAGATTCTTTCTGTTCTTATGGCTTCTCCTGTTTCTGTCAGTCCCATTAACTCATAAATGCCTACCGGTTCGTTCTTTCCCTTTACCCTTATGAGATCGAGTTCACGCACATAAACAAGGTCTTTTATTTCCCTAAAAGTGTTTTCGCTGATAATTATATGCGTGCCGTATATTTTGTTTGTTCCTTCCAGTCTTGCGCCCAAGTTTACATGGTCTCCAATTAGAGTATAGTTCATTCTGTTTTCCGAACCCATCATTCCGGCAGTAACAGGTCCGGAATTAAGACCGATACCGATATCGATTGGTTCTTCATTGTTTGAGGCACGCTTGTTATTTAATTTGTGAAGTTCATCCATCATATCAAGAGCTGCTTTTGCTGCCGCAAGTGTATCATTTCCATGTGATTTTGGAGCGCCCCACTGGGCCATTATTTCGTCTCCTACGAATTTATCAACAGTTCCCCAATGTTTTTCAACAATATTTGTCATTATAGTCATATATTCGTTGAGCATCAGAAGTAGGTTTTCAGGTGAAAGTGATTCTGAAATAGTTGTGAAACTTCTGATATCAGAGAACAGTACCGTGACGTCCTTAATTTCTCCTCCGAGTTTTAATTCACCGGACAGCATCTCTTCGGCAATATCCTTCGATACCGCCTTATTCATAGCTGCTCTTATTTTTTCTTTTTCTCTGAGTCCGGATGTCATTTCGTTAAAGTTGTCCGCAAGAAGGCCTATTTCGTCCGAACTCTTGACAATTACTGTCTGGTTAAGGTCTCCGTCCCTGACTTTCCGCATACTTTCAACCAAGCGTTTAATAGGCTGAACAATAAACAGGGCAAGGATAAGTGCAAAGATTGTACCAACCAAAATAGCTACTATAGCAGCAAGCTGTAGTTTTTCTTCAGCGTTGTTTATTGTATAAAGAATCCCTTTTTGTGACAGGAGCAAATGAACTTCGCCCCTGTATGTTTTAAAATATTTATCCGTTTCACACATGGGATATGATATATATAGCAGGTCTTCGGAGTTTTCTTCTGATATTTTATCTCTTTTTATCTGAACTATCGGGTTAAACATTGTCACAAAGTTTTTGATACCTGTAATTATTTTTTTTACTTGTACTTTTAAAAGCGGATTTGTAATACCGTTAATGAGGTTTGAACTTTTTTTAATAAAATCAGTTAATTCGGATACATAGATATAATCTTTATCGATTATCCCGGTTATTTTATCATAGGCGGTCTCAATTATTTTCCTGTCAGTTTCAACAGAGGTGGTTCTCCTGAGCTTCCGCAAATCCGTTACAGCGTTTTCTACAAACATTGTGTTTTCAGAATATTCGTTGATTATTATACGGGTAACGAGTTTTATAAGAGGCTCTATCTCGGAATGTTTCATATTGAGATTGAATAATTCCTCCTTATTGCCGAATTTAACTGACAGAAAGATGGTTTTGTCTTTTTTAATAAAACTTACAGTACTGTCCGGAGTTTCAAGCAGTTTAATTTTATCTTTAAAACCAATAATGTTTTCTAAGTATTTTTTTACATTTTCATAGGATTTAAGATCATTAATAGGCTGTTTTTTTCTTTCCAGGAGCTTTTCAAGGTAGAGTTTTACCGGATAGATTGCTTTGAATCCGAATATCCCTTTTGGAAGACTGAGTTTGAACAAGTATCCTTTTTTATCCGAGTGTACAAATGCCCTGTTTTTCTTGTTAATTGCGTAACAGGAGACAAAGTCCTGCTGCGTTTTTGCCTTGGTTACAGAATCGACAAACTGAATAGGGACATTTTCGGCAGGGGTGTCCGGATCAATGGCCATTGTATCTGAAAATCTTGCGCTTTTTAGGTTGGCATAGGTGTTGTATATACTATCAGAGAGGTTTTTTACAATTGTTCCACCTCTGATTTCCAGTTCTCTTTTTAGTACTTTTCTTTCATCATTAAGGGTAATAGTATAAACTGCGAATAGAAGTCCCGCTATTAATGTAACAATCATTAAGAAGAGTTTTCTGCGCAGTCCCAGCCGTATCTTTTTAGAAGCACCCTTTCTTTTGGCCTTATCCTGCGCCCAGATGTTTTTCAGCTTATCTTCTTTTCTTCTTTGAGGGTTATTTTCGTTTGCGGCCATTAGTTACTCCTTAAATTCAGATTATAACAGGCATAGTCTTGCTTTTACAATATATTTTTCTTAGCTTTAATTCGAATTCAGTAATTGAGGGCTAAAATGATAAAACACGATCTTCCATGTCTTGAATACAACAAAACTGATAAAGTACCCGGATCTATTTCTATATTGGACAGGGAAAACAGTTTATTAATAATTAATCTTGAAAAACCTAATGACTACTGCGGTGAATTTATTGATTCAGAAAGAGTTTCAATATCTTTAGATTCTGTCCGTGCAATTGAAGATATTGAGATAAAGTTCTCAAGAAGTGATGTTCATATAAATGATAATATTGTCTTTCCGGAAGGGGTGATGGGTAAGGCTACTTTCCTTGACGGTAATGAGGACATAAAAATAAAGGAAGTTATTGAGAGCAACAGCAGTATGGACATTGTTCATATAAGCTTTGCTGCAAATTCCAAAGATGAAATAATTCATATAAATATTGCAAATGGTATAATCCTTGATTTATCTCTGGAAAATTGTCTGGTAGGTGTTTGGGTAAAAGATGTCGTGGCTAGATAAGGCAGAGTTTTTTTGAAAATAAAGTCCGGTTTTTTACTACGGGTTATTGTTACCATTGTTTTAATTCTTATCCTCTTTTTATCATTTCAGAATAAAGAAGTCCTAAACAAACTAAAGAAGTTTGAAGCTTCTTTTTCACTTTCTCTTTTCATTATAAGTATTATGCTGTTTTTTTTGTCGA
>JAGLSM010000289.1 GCA_023135745.1 Spirochaetota bacterium
AAAATGTAAAGAATTTACACCCCACTCTGCGGGACACCTTCCCTGAAGCCAGGATGCCTGCAATGGCTCTTGTCAGCAGTTCTCTTCCCCCAAAGGTTGACCTGTCTTCAAAAATGCCTCCGGCTGGAAATCAGGGAGCAAGGGGAAGCTGCACAGCTTTTGCTGTTGCTTATGGTGTTCGGACTTATCAGGTTGGTCTCAAAAAACGATGGAACCTGAACCGTAAAAACCACATCTTCAGCCCTGCCTATGTTTTTAATCAATTGTCATATAATGGAAGGGGTATTCACATACATAAGGCTATGCAGCTTGTGATAAATCAGGGGTGTTCCACTCTTAACTTAATGCCTTACAATCCTCGTGATTACAGAACGAAGCCCAACCGGCGGGCAAGAAATCAGGCATCTCTTTATAGAGCAATGAAATGGGCGCGTCTAAATCCAAAAGATAAATTCATGGTAAAACAGCTTCTTTCTGAAGGGAAAGTTGTTGTCGCGGCCATATATTGTTTCAAATACTTTATGAACCGAAGATACATGGCCAGGAATAACTGGGTATATAAAAAACATAGAGGCGGAAGAAGAACTCTAACCGGTATGCATGGACGGCACGCGGTTGTTGTTGTTGGCTACGATGATAATAAAGCTGGAGGTTCTTTCAAAATTTTTAATTCCTAGGGAAAAAAATGGGGAAATAACGGCTATTTCTGGATCAAATACGATTTCTGGAATCAAGCTGTTTATGACATGTACATCCTCCATGATAAAAAAAAGGGCGGATTAGGCGCAAAACCAAATCCACCGCTAAATGTAAGAGCTTCCACAGGTTTCCGTGATAAGATAACAATTTCATGGAAAAGCTCTCCCGGGGCTGACGGTTATGAAGTTTACCGTTTTAATAGTAATGAGGAAAAATGGTACAAACTTGGAACTACAGCGAAGACCAGATATACAGATAAAACGGCATATTCAGGTTTTGATTACAACTACAGTATTAAATCTTTCAATAAATTTGGAAAGAGTGATTTTTCCACATACTCAGAAGGTAAGATGATAAAAAAAACTCTTGTCAGGAAACTTAATCCACCTGAAGATTTGACTGCAACCAAACACCTTCGTAATAAAATTAAACTTACATGGCAGAAAATAAATTCAGCTGATTCTTACAAAATTTACAGGTGGTCAGGAAGCAAATGGTATTTTAAAAAGAAAACAATCTCAACCCGGTGGTTTGACAATAAAATTAGAATTGGAAAATCATATTATTATTGTGTTTCCGCGTTAAACAAGTCAGGAGAAAGTAAAAAATCCAAATATGTTACAGGCAAGGCTGTGAAATCGTCCTTTAGTGCAAAACCTGTAATCCCCTCCGGTTTAAGAGTTTCAAAAGGTAAATACTCAGACAGGATCAAGATAAGGTGGAGACGTGTATCAAACGCTGCATCCTATGTTGTTTACAGATGGCGAAGTGTTACAAAAAAATGGCGATTCATAAAAAGAACAAAAAAGACTTACTATTTTGATTATAAAGTGAAGTCCGGACAGAGGTACTATTATTCGGTTGCTTCTTCAAATAATTCAGGTTCCAGTAAATTTACAGACTTTAAATATGGTTATACAGTTAAAAAATACATTAAGGGGCGTTCGATTCCCAAGCTGTATAACCTGAAGACAACTAAAGGAGACTATCCTGATAAAGTTGTTCTTACATGGAGGGGAATTGGTAATGAATTTACGTACTGTGTATATAGATGGACATATAAGAAGAAGTGGAAGCAGCTAAAAATAACCAGTGCTTCAAGGTATGTGGACAGGAATGTCGTTGCCGGTAGGCAGTACTATTATTCTATCAGGGTTATGCGGGGTAATAAGTACGGTAAGGCAAGCGATAATGTTCTTGGCTTTGCAAGCACTGATAAACGGGCATTTAAAGAAAAGAAGTTTTCGCCTTATTATAAAAGGAAGAAGCCGGCAAAACCGGCATGGGTACGGGCCGTTTATAAATCAGGAAGTAATTCAATAAAAATAAATTGGGCCAGGGCAAAAGGAGCACGCCGTTACAGTCTTCATAAATGGAACTCTTCAACAAGGAAGTGGTATAGAATAAAAAAGACAACCCGTAAATATTATATTGATTATTCTGTCAAAAGAGGCAGAACTTACTATTACGCAGTATATGCCATTAATAATTACGGTAAAAGCGGATTCACTAAATATATTTCCTGTAAGACATTATCCGGATCATATCGCAGAAATTATAAAAATAATTATGAGAAAGATAATAATAATCAGGAGAAAGAAGAAGACTAGGTTTTTGCGGATAGGGTATCTCTAATTAAATTTGAATGTACCTATATAGTCCTTATTCTAATAAGGATGTATAACACAACAATTAAGTTGTGCAGCGTCCTTGCTATCAAAAGATATTTTAAAAGTCTACTATTTTACTTCTTTATAGGTTGTGTGTTTACGAATTACAGGATCGTATTTTTTTAACTGCAGTCTATCAGTAGTATTCTGTTTATTCTTGGTAGAATAGTAGTGATGTGGGCTTTCAGTACTTTTAAGCTTAACCTGTACTCTGTGGGCACCTTTTTTAGCCATGTTAATCTCCTGAACTTATACAATACAAAATAATTGCTTTTTACTTCATAAAGGTAGTAAAATACCTGAAAAAAGACTAGGATATTTTTCTATCTTTAATTTATGTTTTTAGTGTGAAGATTCATTAATTTAGGGGATCGGATGTCAATAAAGGTTAGAAAAAATCCTGTTTTGCTTATTATATTCAGTCTCAGAATATTTTTTATCCTGATGGTTTCAATCATCTTAATACCCTTTTTTTTAATTGGAAAATTATTAAATAAAAAATCGATACTCTCTCATAAAGTAGCTGTGATATATGCCGGAATATTTCTATTTGTATTTTGTATCAGGGTTGAAAGAACTTATGATAAAAATTTCTCCTGGGACGGCCCATACATTCTTTTATGTAACCATCTAAGTTATATAGATATACCTCTTATTCTCTCTTCAATTCCGGGGCAATTCAGGTTTATTGCCGATAAAAGCCTTTTTAATATGCCGTTAGTTACTCCAGTCATGAAAAGCTGCGGTTATATACCTGTTGACCGATCAAGACCCAGAGCGGTACTTAAAACTCTCAAAGCCGCGGCTAATT